>NZ_JBGLYH010000088.1:0-12875 GCF_041414475.1 Pseudodesulfovibrio karagichevae | reverse complement strand
GAAGGAAAACCCTTTGAAAAGGGCTTTTCCTTCCCCTTCCCCCAGACCCCCATCCCCATCCTTTCCTAAACTTTTTGGGCGCTTCGCGGGGGGAGTGGGAAGCAGGTGAATGGTTGATTTCGCTGGACGGTGGAACGGGTCGGCAGAGAGGCGGAAGAGGCAGGGCTTGTCGCATCGCACGAACCGCGAAGCGGCGACAAAAAGTTTTGGAGAGTCCAGAGAACCTTTTTCAAAAGGTTCTCTGGCGGGGTCCGGGGCAGCGCCCCGGCCGCCGGAGGCACAAAAATGGGGCCAGGCGGTCCCGGACCGGGTTTGACCGGGAGCTGACCCTGGCCCCGCTCAGGACGGTTCGGGCATCAAAGTCGCATTGCAGGTACCGCCGGCCACAGTGGAGGGCCTGGATCCGGGGAACGCGACCTCTCCTGGTACGATGCCTTGAAACCGCCAGCTATGGGAGGAGTGCCGTTTTCGCGCGGCCTGTGCGGCCGTTTTGTCAACCATAGCCTATTCTCCGGGCGTTGGTATTATTTTTTGTTCCTCAGGGTGCCTGATCCGGGGGAATAACAAAATAGTTGTCTGCGTCGGGCCGAGGGCATACCCTCACCCGGTACGAAATGTGACAACAAGGAGTCGGATATGGATATCAACAAGGCCTTGGCCGATCTGAAGAAGGAGCCCGGTTTCGCTGAAAACGTGGGCATGGTTTTGGTGCACAACGGCGTGGTCCGCGGCTGGTCCCGCAAGGGGCACGAGGAAGTCACCGCCATCGAGATCACTCCCGATTTCGAAAAGATGGAGGAAATCCGGCAGGAGATCGAGGCGCGCGAGGGCATTTTCCGCGCCTGGTGCCACGCCAATTCCGGGCACATGCAGCCCGGCGACGACGTGCTCTTCCTGATCGTGGCCGGCGACATCCGCGAGAACGTCAAGCCCGCCCTGGCCGACTTCCTCGACCGCATCAAGTCCGAGGCGGTGACCAAGAAAGAGATTTTCGCGTAGGTACGGGCATGCACGAGCATCTGGAGGACAAGCACGGCCGCGAGGTCAGCTACATGCGCATCAGCGTGACCGACCGCTGCAACCTGCGCTGCACGTACTGCGCGGGCGAGGGCATGGAGTTCATCCCGCACCCGGACATCCTGCGCTACGAGGAGATCATGGAGCTCATCGCCATGGCCCGCAACCTCGGCGTGCAGAAGATCCGCTTCACCGGCGGCGAGCCCTTTGTGCGCAAGGGGTTCGCGGACTTCATGATCAACGCCGCGCAACGCTTCACCGACATGGACCTGTGCGTGACCACCAACGCCACCCTCATCGGTCCGGACGTGGAACGGCTGGCCGAGGCGGGCATCCGGCGGGTGAACATCTCCCTGGACACCCTGGCCCCGGAGAAGTTCGTGACCATCACCGGCCGCGACCATTTCGCCGTGGTCCGGGAGAACATCGACCGCTGCCTGGCCGCGGGCATGACCCTGAAGATCAACGCCGTGGCCATGAAGGGCGTCAACGACGACGAGCTGGGCGACTTCATCGAGTTCGCCCGCACCCATCCCGTGGATTTCCGGTTCATCGAGTTCATGCCCGTGGGCACGGAGACCGGCTGGGAGGACGGGCGCGTCTGGACCGCCGCCGAGATTTTGTCCGAGGCCCGCGCCTTTGCCGAACTCGTCCCGGTGACCAAATCGGGCGAGCGCCGCCACGGCCCGGCCCGCATGTTCAATATCGAGGGCGGCCTGGGGCGCATCGGCCTCATCTCCCCGTACACCGACCATTTCTGTTCCACCTGCAACCGGCTGCGCATCACCTCGGACGGCAACCTGCGGACCTGCCTCTTCTCGGACAAGGTCTACCGGCTGCGCCCGGCCCTGCGCCATCCCAAACTGGGCATGGACCAGGTCGAGAAGATCATCCGCCTGGCTGGCAGGAACAAGCCCATCGGCAACGAGCTGCTGCGCCGCATGCGCTCCTCGGATCACGGCGTCTGCAAGACCCGCATGGCCTCCATCGGCGGGTAGGCTCCTGATTTGCTTCGTTGCCGGGAGTTCGCCGTAGAAGGCTAGGGCTTCACTCCCGTCGCCTCGCGTCTCCGGCACCTACCCGCCAATGGAGTGCGGGAGGGTATTTGCAGGGATTTGGGGATGTTGACTTTTACCGCGCCGCATTTTGCGGCGCGGTTCTTTTTTTGCGGGAAGGGCGTTGACCTTGGGCGGTTGTGCGGTAGTATCGCGGGCAGGAAAGAAAGTCGTCCCGCGAGGCGGGGCGTGATCGCAATACCGAAACAAAGAGAGTCAGCCATGTCCATGTCCGTCAAGGAAGCCATCGGCGCGCGGCACAGCGTGCGTTCGTTCACCGGGGAGCCCGTGCCCGAAGCGGTCCTCGAAGAGTTGCTGGAGGCGGCCCGGCAGGCCCCGTCCAGCCTGAATTCCCAGCCGTGGCGGTTCATCCCGGTCACGGACGAGGCGACCCGCAAGTGGATCGCGTCGAGCGAGGTGTCCAAGAAGCAGAGTTGGCTGGCGACCGCACCGGCCATCCTGGTCTGCTGCGCGGACCTCGAGGGGTACGTCCGCGACACCCAGGCGAGCGCCTTCTTCTACAAGGAGCACAAGGTCATGGACGAGGAGCCGACCCAGGGCATCCTGGATTACGCCGAGAACGCGGAGAAGTCCTCCGAGACCGCCCGGTTCGGCGCGTCGGCCATGAACGTGGCCCTGGCCGTGTCCTTCATCATGCTCCGCGCGGTGGAGCTCGGCCTGGGCACCTGCTGGGTCGGCATGTTCAACGAAGCCCCGCTCAAGGAGCGCTTCGGCCTGACCAGGGACCAGCGCGTGGTCTGCCTCCTGGCCGTGGGCCACCCCGACGAACCGTCCGTCCCGCCCCGCAGGCGCAAGTCCCTGGACGAGATCGTTCTCAAGTAACCCGTTTCCGCGCCACATAAGAAAAGGCCCTCATCATCAATGAGGGCTTTTTTGTCGATTCTCTCTCGCCCGGAATAGGCTTGGGAGAGTGGGGCATCTGCGCCGCTTTCGCAAGCCGCTACTTGATGCCCAGGTCCGCCCTGTGCTTGGGCACGCCGGTCTTGCCGTCCGACTTGGTGTTCTTGTCCAGGAGGAAGACGCGGTTGGTCAGCTCCGGGACCTTGGAGATGATGTACTCCTTGACCGCGTTCGCCCGGTCCATGGCCAGTTGGTGGAGCATCTCGTCGGTGACCACGATGCGGTCGCGGATGAACTTCTCCATGACGTCCACGGGCTGCCGGTCGGTGACGAACAGGGTGGTCGGCTTGAGGTCCTCCTCGTCCGGCTCGTCGGCATAGGCCTCGTAGAGCATGTCCTCGTACTCGTCGGGCTCGACCGTGATCTGGTCCACCGTGGTCTCGGCCCGCTTGGACCGGGGCAGGTCGTCGTACTTGGCCTGCTTGACCTTGTGCTCCAGGATGACCTGGATGAGGCCGTTCTTGTCGGCCACCGGGTCCGTGACGCCGTCCACTTCGAGCTTGAGCTTCTTGCGTTCGGTCAGGGCCTTGATGACGGTGTCGAGCTTGTCCTCGCCCTGGGTGCTCAGTGCCGCTCGGCCGGGTTCGAAGACCACGAAGTCCATGTTCTCGCCGCCGCCGAACATGGAGCCGATCAGCGAGAAGGGCGAGGACAGGGCCTTGAAGAACAGGTTGATGATGGCCTTGAACACGATGCCGCCGATGCGGAAGTTCGGGTCGTCCAGCCGCCCGGTGATGGGCAGGTTGAGCTGCATGTCGCCGTTGGAGTCCTGGAGCAGGGACAGGCCGAACTCCACCGGGATGTTCGGCGCGCCGGGCCGCTTGTCCTTCTTGCCCAGCTGCAGCTGCTCGATGAAGAACTTGTTCTTGGCGTTCAGGACCCAGTCCTCGGTCTTGAAGATCACGTCCGCGTAGAGCCGCCCCTTCTGGATGGGGTAGGCCAGGTTCTTGAGGGTGTAGGGGGTCAGGGGCACCAGCTCCATGCCGTTCACCGAGATGGCCAGGTCGGAAAAGATGGGCATGACCACCGGGTTGACCACCCCGGTCACGGACACGGGCGTGGGGCCGATCTTGGCCTTGAAGTCCACCTTGGGCCGGGCCTCCCGGGTCTGGCCGATGTCGGTCAGGCTCAGGGCCATGGCCGTGACCTCGGTGGTGAAGGCCGGGTGCACGCTCTCGTCGTGGAGGGTGACCGCACCGTTCTGCATGCCGATCTTGCCCACGGTCAGGCGCTCGAAGAGCGGCTTCTCCTCGGCGGCCTTGGCCTCGGTCTCGGCCTCGATCTGCTTGACCACGGCCTCGGGCACCGGAACGGGCTGTTCGCCCTCGGGCGTCTGTTCCTCGGCCGGCGGCGCGGGCTCGGCCATGCGCAGGGCGCGCCGGACGTTCAGTCTGCCGTCCTTGTCGATGTGGATCAGGGCGCGCGGCCCGTTCAAATTGACCTCGCCCACGGCCAAGGTCATGGGGTCGCTGGCGAAAACGATGCCCTTGACGTCCAGCCGGTCGACGCCCCCCATCTCGGCGTCCTCGAAAGTGGTCTTGACCTTGAGGTCGGTCAGGCCGGTGCTGCCCTTGAGCGTGAACTCCGGGGTCTCTCCGCCGGTGAAGGTGTAGCTCAGGTCGGCGAAGGCCTTGCCGTCGGCGATGAGCAGGTCGGTGTCCTGGGCCAGATAGTCGTCCAGGGGACGCAGGCCGAACTTCTCGACACGGATGGTGCCGCTGGAGGCCAGGGGGTCGGCGACGGCCCGGCCGCGCACCGAGAACCAGCCGCCGCCGTTCCAGCCGCCGCTCAGGGAGAAGGGTATCTCCCCGCCCTTTTCCGTGGTGACGTCGGTGGCGTCCAGCTTGAAATTGCGCACCCCGAGGCTGGCCGGATGGGTCAGGGTCAGGTCGCGGAAGTCGGCGGCCCCATCCTCCAAGGCGAAATGCTTCACGGTCGCGGTCCACGGCGTCTCGGGCTCGCCGGCCGCTGGGGCAGTGGGCTGATCGGCAACGGGCTCGGCGGGCCGTTCGGTCTCGGCCTCGACCTCCTCGCCCGCCTTGGCGGCCTCTTCCAGGACCCGTTGCAGGTCCAGGCGGCCGTCCTTTTCGCGGATCACGTCGGCCGAGGGTTCGGTCAGCTTGACCTCGCCCACGGCGACCCGCCGGGCGGCCAGGTCCAGGGTCGCGCCGGACACGTCGAGCGCGCCCAGGGTGAGGCTCGGCTCTTTGGCCTCGGGCTTGCGCACGGCCAGACGGGTCAGGTTCAGGGAGCCGTTTTGCGCGGTCACCTGCGGCTTGCCGTCCTGGTCATGGTAGGCGAGGTCCACGGAAAAGCCGAGCTTGCCGGAATCCACCAGCAGAGGCTGGGCCTCGTTGATGTACGGGGCGTACGCGGGCACGTTCAGGTCCTTGCCCGCCACGGTGACCTTGGCCGAAACCGGGTCCAGGGTGGCCTCGCCATTGACGTAGATGAACCCTTCGGAGCCGAAGGAGCCCTTGAACACGGCGGTCTGCGCCTCGCGGGTGGACAGGTTCTCCACGGACAGGTCCAGCTTGGAGAAGGTCCTTTGGAACCCGCCCTTGACGAGGTCGTCGCGGAAATCCATGGTCCCGTCGTTGAGTTCGAACTTGCGCACGTCCAGGACGAAGGCGGAGTCGGTGTCGGCCTTGGTCTTGACCTTGGGCCCGGTGGGGCCGGGCTCGGAGCCGGGGAAGTATTCCACCCAGTTGATGTTCCCGTCCATCCGGCGCACGACCTTGAAGGTCGGCTGGTTCATGGACACCTGCTTGATGATCAGGGCGTTGTCGCCCAGGGAAAAGCGCTCCATCTCGAAGGCCAGCTTCTTCATGGAAAAGACCGACCCCTCGCCCGGCGCGGTCAGCTCCAGGTCGGTCAGGGTCCCGCCGCCGCCCAGGAAGAGGTCGATGCGCTGGGCGTCCGGCCGCTCGAAAAACAGGGAGATGTCCGAGGTGAACCGCCCGCTCTTGAGTTCGAGCGGGGTCTTGATGGGCACGTATTGCCAGTACTGGTGCAGGTCCACGTCCACCGCGCCCAGCTCGAACTCGGTCTGCAGGGTCTGGTCGAAGGGCAGGGTCCTGCCCTTGAGCTCCACGGGGTCGCCGTTGACCACGGCCGTGAACACCGGCTGGGTGAACTCCTTGACCTTGTCCGCGATGCTCGAGGTGAACGGCACGCGCAGGTGGATGTCGGAGACGACGTGCTTCTTGCCGCGGGGCCGGTCGTCGAAGGTGATGGCGGAGTTGGTCATCTCGAACCCGTACAGGGCGAAGGGGAAGACCGCGCCCTTTTTCTCCCCGGGCTTCTTTTCGGCGGCCTGCTGGTTGACGCTGTCCGGGGTGCCGAGGAGGTCGGAGAAGGAGTACTTGCCGTCGCCGTAGAAGGTCAGGTTTACGTTGAGCCCGTCGAGCTTGAGATGGCTGACCACCGGGGCCAGCTCCCAGACCGAGGAGATGCCGGGCGCGACCTCCAGGCGGTTCAGGGAGACGAGGTCCCCTTCCTCCTTGAGGTTCCTGATGTGCAGTTCGGTGAGTTCGAGGCGTAAATCGAGGGGGTTGAAATAGATGTCCCCCACGCTGGTTTCGCGGTGGGTGGCCTCCCGGACCTGGCTGACCAGGACCGCCTTCAGGATCGGGGGCACGGCGAAAAAGCCGAACAGGGTATAGGCCACGAACGCGGACAGCAGCCAGAAGACGATGCGTCGCAGCAGCGGGGTGCCGAGTTTTATCTTATCGAGGAAAGCCAGCATGATGAACCTGTCCAAAGGGGGTAAGTGTTTCCGACGTTGAACCAGTCTAGCCCAAATTGACCGGAGAATCCATGATTGTGACCGATCATATGGTTTCTAGAAACCGGTACGTTTTCGGCCGGTGCCGGGGTGTTTCGCCCCGTGTCCTGCAACACTATGGAAAATACGGATTTTGTTGCCCTAATGTCGGAATCCGGTGTATGTGGGAGGGGAATGAAAGCGTGCCCGCCGGGCCCGGTATCCGGCCCGCGACCGGGGCACGCGAACGCCGAACGGAGCGGGTCCATGTCCGACGTGCACTATTACCAGGGTCTGGCCAGGAGCATGATGTTCACCATCATCCTGGTCTCCTTCGCCCCGCTGTTCGTGGTCGTGCTCATCGCCGGATACCAGTACAGCGTGGCCTACGAGGAGAAGGTCGAGGCCCATCTGCGCGAGCTGGTCCTCAAGCACGACCAGACCATCGACGCCTACCTGGACGAGAAGATGGCCGAGATCCGGGTCCTGGCCGAGGTCATCGACCTCGGGCACCTGGCCACGCCCGGGGGCATCGAGGCCCTGCACGACGCCCTGACCGTGGGCCACGGCACCGACTTCGTGGACCTGGGGCTCATCGACGAGCACGGCATCCAGGTGGCCTATTCCGGCCCGTTCCAGCTCCGGGGGCTGGACTACTCCCGCGAGCCGTGGTTCAAGGCCGTGCGCGAAAACACGGTCCACGTCAGCGACGTGGGGCTGGGCATGCGCGGGGTCCCGCACTTCATCATCGCCCTGCGCATGCGCGCCGACGGCCGCGAGTGGGTCCTGCGCTCCACGCTCGACTTCATCGCCTTCAACCGCCTGGTGGAGAACATCCGCATCGGCGAGACCGGCATGGCCTACATCATCAACCGCGAGGGCGAGTTCCAGACCACCCCGCGCCGGGACATGACCGCCGAGGCCCCGTTCCTGCGCGAGCTGGCCCGGTCCCTGACCGGCACCGCAGACCAGGTGCACGGCCGGGCGGCCATGGCGGTCATGGACAACCCGGCGACGCACCGCGAAACCATCTTCGTGACCAGCCCGATCAAGGGCGGCGACTGGCTCATGGTCTACCAGCAGGACACGGCCGACGCCTTCGCCACCCTGAACCGCAGCCGCGACCTGGCCATCGGCATCCTGTTCCTGGGCGGTCTGGCCATCACGGTCATGGCCTTTCTCATGAGCCGCCGCATGGCCCGCAAGGTGGAGCGGGCGGACGCGGCCAAGGACATCCTGAACGAGCAGATCATCGAGGCGGGCAAACTGGCCAGCGTGGGCGAACTGGCCGCGGGCATCGCCCACGAGATCAACAACCCGGTGGCCATCATGGTCGAGGAGGCGGGCTGGATCCAGGACCTCCTGGAGGAGGGATTGTCCCGGGGCGACAACGAGCGCGAGGTCCAGCGGGCCCTGAACCAGATCCGCACCCAGGGCGCGCGCTGCAAGGAGATCACCCACAAGCTGCTGTCCTTCGCCCGCAAGATCGACCCCACGATCATGTCGTTCGACCTCAACGACCTGGTCCGGGAGATCGCCGAGCTGTCCGGGCAGCGGGCCAAGTACGCCAACGTGGTCATCGAGACCAGCCTGGGCGACAACATCGCGCCCATCGAGGCCAGCCCGTCCGAGATGCAGCAGGTCTTCCTCAACCTGGTCAACAACGCCATCGACGCCATGGACCCCGGCGGGGGCGACCTGGACATCATCACCCGCCAGGAGGGCGACACGGTCCTGGCCCTGGTCACGGACACCGGCTCGGGCATCCCCGAGGCCAACCTGTCGCGCATCTTCGACCCGTTTTTCACCACCAAGCCCGTGGGCAAGGGGACCGGGCTCGGCCTGTCCATCATCTACGGGATCATCAACAAGCTGGGCGGGACCATCTCCGTGGATTCCGCCGTGGGCCGGGGCACGACCTTCACCATCCGCCTGCCCGCCGGAAAGGCGCGGGGCGCGGACGGCGGCGAAGGCGGGGCGGAGGCCCCGGAGGCGTAACCGACAAATCACCGGGAGGGCGGCATGCCTGCCAGAGTATTGCTCGTGGACGACGAGAAAGGGTTTGTGGACACCATGGCCAAGCGGCTGGAGAACCGGGGCTACACCGTGGGCGTGGCCTACGACGGCCCGCAGGCGATTAATGCCCTGGCCAAGGGCGACGTCTTCTTCGACGTGGTCGTCCTGGACGTCAAGATGCCGGGCATGGACGGCAACGAGGCCCTGAAGCGGATCAAGGCCGACCACCCCCTGGTGGAGGTGATCATGCTGACCGGCCACGCTACCGTGGAGTCGGCCATCTAGGGCATGAAGTCCGGGGCCTTCGACTACCTGATGAAGCCGTGCGACCTGGAAAGCCTCATGGCCAAGATCGGCGAGGCCCAGGACAAGAAGGAAGCCCACGAGAACAAGATCCTCGAGGCCCGGGCCCGGCACATCGTCCTGCGCCGGGGCGAGTAGGGGAGGCCGCCATGGCGGACGAACCCATCCGCGTGCTCCTGGTCGACGACGAACTCGGCTTTCTCGACGTGCTGGCCAAGCGCATGGGCAAGCGCGGCTACCTGGTGACCACGGCGGGCAGCGGGGCCGAGTCCGTCCGGGTGCTCCGGGACAACGATTTCGACGTGGCCGTCCTCGATCTCAAGCTCGAGGATATGGACGGCATAGAGGTCTTGCAGATAATGAAGAAGATGGTGCCGGAGATGCCGGTCATCATGCTCACCGGCCACGGCTCGGAGCAGGCCGCCAGGGAGGGCGTCGAGTCCGGCGCCTTCGACTACCTGCTCAAGCCGTGCGACCTGGACGACCTCCTCGAAAAGGTCGGGGAAGCCGTGGCCGGGTAGCCGGAAACGACAACGAGACGGGAGTGGCCCATGGCCGACATAAAAGCGCTCCTCGTGGACGACGAGGAATCCTTTCGAAACACCCTGTGCAAGCGGCTTGCGCGCCGGGGAATGACCGTGGAGCAGGCGGGCTCGGGCGAGGAGGCCCTGGAACGGCTTGCGGCCTTCGAGCCGGACGTGATCCTGCTCGACGTGAAGATGCCCGGCATGGACGGGCTGACCGCCCTGCACAAGATCAAGGAAGTGAATCCGCTGATCGAGGTGGTCATGCTCACGGGCCACGCCAGCATGGAGATCGCCATCCGGGGCATGGAGCTCGGGGCCTTCGACTACCTGATGAAGCCCGTGGAGTTCGAGGAGCTGCTCTACAAGCTCGAGGACGCCTTCAAACGCAAGAAGTACCACGAGGACCGCATCGCGGCCCGGGCCGGCGGCGAGTGACCTCGTCCTTTCCCGCGCCCCTTCCCATGACCCCTGCGACCCTGACCTAGACTGTTTTCAAAGGACGACACCGAATGGGCCTGTTCGACTGGCTGCGGTTCCGCAAGAAGGAAAGGACCCCCGAGGAGCGGGCCGAGATGCGCCGCGTCTTCGCCACCCGCTACGACCATTTCCGGCTGCTCATCCAGGCCAACACCCGCGCCCATGAGCTCATGGGCGAGTTGGAGGAGGCCCTGCGCGGCTTCACCCCCTACGGCATGCATTTCGTGCGCACCCTGTGCACGCGCATCTCCACCTCCATCTACCAGATGGTCCGCCACCTGGGCGAGCTGGAGGCCCAGGGGAACGACGACCTGGTGGCGGCCATGCAGGCCATCAACGAGCGGATCATGGAGGAGCTGGAGCCCGAGGCCCACGGCGTGGGCGGCCAGCTGGTCATCGATCTGGCCGAGGTCAACCGCGACCACGCCGACCTGTGCGGCCCCAAGATGGCCATGCTCGGCGAGGCCGGTTCGAGCCTGGGCCTGCGCATCCCGTCCGGCTTCGTCATCACCGTGGCCGCCTACCAGCGGTTCGCCCAGAGCCAGGGGCTCGGCGTGGAGATCGACCGGCTCATCCAGACCATGGCCGGGGACGACCGCGAATCCGTGTTCCAGGCCTCGTCGAGCATCATGCAGCTGATCATGGAGGCCCGCCTGCCCGACGACCTCTCCTCGGCCATCCTGGCCGCCTACGACCGGCTGGCCGAAACCCTGGGCGGGGCCCCGGACCTGGCCGTGCGCTCCAGCGCGCTGGGCGAGGACATCGAGGGCTCCTCCTTCGCGGGCCAGTACCGGTCCGTGCTCAACGTGGACCGCTCCTCCCTGCTCGACGCCTACCGGGAGGTGGTCGCCTCCAAGTATTCCCGCCAGGCCATGGCCTACCGGCTGAGCCACGGCATCCGCGACGACGACGTGGCCATGTCCGTGGGCTGCATGACCATGGTCGAGGCCGTGGCCGGGGGCGTGGCCTATTCCGGCAACCCGGTCAACGTGCGCGACGACCGCGTGTCCATCAGCTCGGTCTGGGGGCTGCCCAAGCCCGTGGTGGACGGCACGGCCGGGACCGACGAATTCATCGTCGCCCGCGACCCCCTGCGCGTGGCCGAGGTCCACGTGGCCGACAAGACCGACATGTACGTGTGCAGCCCTCATGAGGGCGTGTGCCGCGAAGAGCTGGCCGGGGACAAGGGGGCGCAACCGTCCCTGGCGGAGGAGCAGGCCCTGCTTGTGGCCCGCGAGACCGTGCGCGTCGAGGAGCATTTCGGCACGCCCCAGGACATCGAGTGGGCCATGACCCCGGACGGGGCCTTCCACCTGTTGCAGTGCCGCCCGCTCATGCGCGTCTCCTCCGGCGACAATACCGCGCCCGCCGCCAACCTGCCCGAGCCCGTCCTGACCGGCGGCAAGACCGCCAGCCCGGGCGTGGGCGTGGGCCCGGCCTTCACCCTGCGCAAGGACGTGGACGCCCTCAGCTTTCCGGACGGCGGGGTGCTCATCCTGCGCCAGGCCCTGCCCAGCCGGGCGGCGCTGCTCGACCGCGCCAGCGCGCTCATCTCCGAGCAGGGCGGCATGGCCGGGCACCTGGCCAACGTGGCCCGTGAGTTCGGCGTCCCGGCCCTGTTCGGGGTCAAGGACGCGGTGGGCCGGTTCGAGGACGGCCGCATCCTGACCGTGGACGCCGAGGGCCGCGCGGTCTACGACGGCGCGGTGGAAGCCCTGCTCAAGGACACCCCCCGGCAGCGGATCATGCGCGGCAGCCCGGTCCAGGGCGCCCTGCGCAAGGCCGCCCGCCACATCGTCCGCCTGAACCTGACCAACCCGGAGTCCCCGGAGTTCAAGCCCGCCAACTGCCGGACCCTGCACGACGTCATGCGCTACTGCCACGAGCGGGCCGTGAACGTCATGTTCGAGTTCGGCACCCACGACGACTACATCGAGGCCGCCAGCCGCCAGCTCATTTGCGACGTGCCCAAGCAGTTCTGGATTCTCAACCTGGACGACGGCTTCTCTCCTGAGGGGCTGGCGCGCAAGGACCGCTGCATCCTGCTCGAACACATCGTCTCCTACCCCATGCAGATGCTCTGGGAAGGCATGCAGGCCGTGCCTTGGGAAGGTCCGCCGCCCGTCCATGGCCGGGGGCTCATGTCGGTCATGTTCGAGGCCACCATGAACCCGGACCTGGTCCCGTCCGCCGGTACCCGCTACACCCAGAAGAACTACTTCATGGTCTCGAAGAACTACTGCTCGCTCCAGTCCCGCTTCGGCTTCCACTTCTGCGGGGTCGAGGCCCTGGTGGGCGAACGGGTCAGCGAGAACTACGCCTCCTTCCAGTTCAAGGGCGGGGCCGCCAACATGGAGCGGCGCATCCGCCGCGCCCGGTTCGTGGGCGACCTCCTGGAGATGTTCGACTTCCGCGTCCGCGTGCGCCAGGACAACATGTTCGCCCGCGTCGAGGGCCTGGACCACGACACCATGGGCAACCGCCTCAAGATCATCGGCTACCTCATCACCCACACCCGCCAACTCGACATGATCATGTCCGACGACGCCGCCGTCGCCCGCCGCAAGGAACGCTTCCTCAACGACTTCAAGTTGTTCGATTGACAAGCCTCCGGGCCTCCAGCCGTTGGCGAGTCTTCGAGCCATACGGATGAGGACAGCAGCGATCGGCCGGGGGAAGGGGAGAAGGGAACCCTTTGAGAAAAGGGTTCCCTGTGCAACCGGAAACATGGGTAACACTTCTGCCCGGGTACATGGGTAACACTTTTATTGTTCGTCCACCGGTTCCGGGGGC
>NZ_JBGLYH010000087.1:0-12963 GCF_041414475.1 Pseudodesulfovibrio karagichevae | reverse complement strand
CCCCGGACCCCCATCCCCCTTTCCCTCCTAAACTTTATGTAGCCGCTTCGCGGGGCAGGGCGCAAAAAAGGACCTTCGACTCAACAGAGAGTCAAAGGCCTTGTCTTTTCCTTTGGAGCGATTCGGGTGCGCAGCACCCGACAGCGGCTCAGTCCCCCGCGCTCGGGATAGGCTTTCGAGAGTGGGTCAGCTGTGCATTTTCTTCCGGCCGGGGCAACCGCAGCGTAGCCGTCTACGTGAGGATTGGCCCGGCCGGAAAAAATGTGCAGATGGCCCGCTATCGGAAGCCGCTAAATGTTATTGAACCGCTTCTCAAGCATGATCTGCAATATTGTTTGATCCGTCTGGATCATGCCGTCCACAGCCAAGGTCCCGACATTGCGCATGGTGTCCTCGGAAGAGATGCCGATGATGCCGTCGGTGTGGTGGACGTTGACGCCCTGCAGCGAGAAGAGGGCGGCCTGGACCGCGGTGCCAGCCGCCGTGGCCAGCTTGAGGGCGCAGCCGGTCTTGGCGCCGTCGCAGATGATTCCGGCCAGGTCCTCCAGGAGATTCTTGATGGCCCCGGCGATGTGGTGGGCGTCGCCGCCGAGCAAAAAGGTGATGCCCGCCGTGGCCCCGGCCCCGGCGGCCACGGAGCAGCCGCAGATGGCGGACAGGCGGCCGGTGTGCGCCTTGACGAAGGCGGTGACGATGTGGGAGAGGGCCACGGCTTCGAGCACGTCCTTGATCTCCACGCCCTCCACGTAGTCCTTGACCGCCCAGATGGGCAGGATGGCGGTCAGGCCGTGGTTGCCGGACCCGGCCGAGGACATGGCGGGCAGGGACGCGCCGGACATGCGCGCGTCGGCGGCGGCCGAGGCCAGGATGCGCGCGGCCAGCATCATGTCCTTCTTGATCAGGCCCTGGCGGCAGAGCCGCTCCAAAGTCTTGCCCACGCCCAGCCCAAGGCCGTACTTCAGGCCCTGTTCGGCCAGGCGCATGTTCACGTCCACGCCCTCCCGCAGGAAAGCCAAGTCGTCCTCGTCCAGTTCGTCGGTCAGGGCCATGAGTTCGTTCAGCGTCAGGGTCTTGAGCCACGCCTCCATGGCGGCCACCGGGGAGGGCGCGCCGTCGGCCTTCACGCGGATGAGCGGGCTCTCCACGGGCTTGCCGTTCAGCGTCAGGGAGACGATGTTGTCGTGCAGCCCCTCGATGACCGACTCGGCCACCGCGTCGCCCGCCACCGCCTTGGAGCGGATGAGCAGTCCCTGGCGGTCCTTGATCAGGGTGACGTGCACCCTTCCTTCGGCCAGGGCTTGTTTCGCGGTCTTGACGTCCTCTTCGGTGACGCTCTGCAGCACTTCCAGGCGCAGGGCCGGATCGCCGCCCGCCGCGCCCAGGGCTGCGGCGGTGTCCAGGCCGGACAGGCCGCCCGCGCCGGGTATGGAGACGGCCAGGCCGTTCTTGTACACGTTGGGGTCCACGGCCACTTCCAGCGAGTCGAAGCGCTTGCCGGGGAGCAGGGACACGGCGGACGCCGCGCCCAGGGCGATGGCCACGGGCTCGGTGCAGCCGAGGGCCGGGGCGACCTGGATGGAAAGAACGTCCTTGACCGTGAAGCTCATGGCTATTTCCTCACGGTACTCTTGGGACAGTTGTCGCTCAGGTGGCAGACCTCGCACCCGCCGGTGTACGGGTAGGGCGTGAGGACCGCGTACTTGCGGTTGACCGAGCCTTCCTCGTTCCAGGTCAGGCCGAGCGTGTCGAAGGCCGCCAGGACGCCTTCGCCCGGCCGGGGCAGGGGGGCGCACTTGCCGTCCTGCAGCTCGGGCACGAAGCCCTGGGCCGAACTCATGACCATGGTGATGGCCAGGGCGTGGAAGAGCAGGCCGTGGGTCGGGGAATCCTGCCAGATGCCCTCGATGGCGTCCTCGGCGGCCTGGTCCAGGAAGATGAGCACGAAGCTGCCTTCGCCCTCGGTATTCTTCAGTTCATAGGCCTTGAGGCTTTCGGTCGCCCACTTGTCCCAGAACTCCTCGAAGTCTTCGAGCATGTCGCCGTCGATGCGGGTTTCGCCCGCGACCTCCATGAAATACATCATGTCGAAATCGGGATTCGGGGTCAGGGGGGTGATGTCGTATTTGGCCATGGTTTTTCTCCGTGAAGGGAATTGGGTGCGTAGGGGAGGCTTTGCTTACCCTTTTTCCGGGCCGCGCTCAAGTTTTCCGGTCAATTCGTTGCGCTTGCCGGGGAACTCGGGTTAGTATTGCATTGCAAGGGAGATAGGCCCCGGTCCCGCATTGTCAACACCTGCCGAATGGAGCGATCTGGAGATTCAATGGCCGACCGAAGTGAACCGCTCTTTCTCAAGCTCAGACGACCCAACATCCGGTTCCTGTTCCTGGCCATCATCATCGGTGGATTGGCCGGGTACGGGGCGGTCCTGTTCAAGCTGATCCTCAAATACATGCAGTGGGTGTTCTACCAGAACACCGGCGACTGGCTGACCTTTGCCGGGACCGTGCCCCTGTGGATGAAGCTCGTCATGCCCACGGCGGGCGGTCTGGTGGTCGGCCTGGTGGTCAGCTATTTCGCGTCCGAGGCCAAGGGGCACGGCGTGCCCGAGGTCATGCAGGCCATCGCGCTCCGGGGCGGGCGCATCCGCAAGCGGGTGGCGGCGGCCAAGATTTTCGCCTCGGCCGTGACCATCGGCTCGGGCGGTTCGGTGGGCCGCGAGGGGCCCATGGTCCAGATCGGGGCGTCCATCGGCTCGTCCGTGGGCCAGATATTCAAGATTCCGCGCGTGCACATGAAGACCATGGTCGGGTGCGGGGCGGCCGCGGGCATCGCCGCGACCTTCAACGCGCCCATCGCCGGGGTGCTCTTCGCCCTGGAGATCATCATCGGCGACTTCGGGGTCATGCAGTTTTCGCCCGTGGTCCTGTCCTCGGTCATGGCCACGGCCATTTCACGATATTATTTCGGCGACTTCCCGCACTTCGATATCCCGACCTATTCCATCGTCTCCCTGTGGGAGTATCTGTTCTACCCGGTGCTCGGCGTGGTCACGGGCCTGGTGGCCCTGGCCTTCACCAATTCTCTGTATTGGCTCGAGGACCGCTTCGACGGGCTGCCCATCCCGGAGTGGATCAAGCCCGCCATCGGCGGGGCCGTGCTCGGCGTGGTCTTCGCGGTCTTCCCGCAGGTCTTCGGCGTGGGCTACGGGGCCATGAACGAGACCCTGCTCGACAAGACCCCGTTCGCGCTCATGCTCGTGCTCATCGTGGTCAAGATCGTGGCCTCCTCGGTGACCCTCGGCTCGGGCGGCTCGGGCGGCATCTTCGCGCCCAGCCTGTTCATGGGCTGCATGACCGGCGGGGCCTTCGGCTACGTGGTCCACATGCTGCTCCCGGCCTACACGGCCACGCCCGCGGCCTACGCCCTGGTGGCCATGGGCGGCCTGGTGGCGGGCACCACCTACGCGCCCATCACCGCCATCCTGATCATCTTCGAGATGACCTCGGACTACTCCATCATCCTGCCGCTCATGCTGACCTGCATCACGGCCACGGTCATGAACTCGACCATCCGGCGGGCGTCCATCTACACCACCAAGCTGCTGCGGCGCGGCATCGACATCGAGGCGGGCCGGGAGCGTCACCTGCTCTCGCACATGCTGGTCAAGGAGGTCATGGTCCGCGACTTCGTGACCATCCCCCAGACCATGACCCTATCGAGCATCATCTGGACCTTCAAGACCGAGAACGCGCCGTACCTGCACGTGGTGGACGAGGATATGCGCCTGACCGGGATCATCTCCTTCCGCGACCTGCGGGCCGTGCTCAACGAGGAGGGCCTTAACGACCTGCTCATCGCCCACGACCTGGCCACGCAGAATCCGGTGACCGTGACCACGGACGACACCCTGCAGGACGCCCTGGACAAGATCACGGACCGGGGCGTGTCCCAGCTCCCGGTGCTGTCCACCGGCAGGGAGCCGAGGGTGGTGGGCACCCTGACCGAGCTGGCCATCGACGCGGCCTACAATTCGGCCACGGTCAAGGCGGAGATCGCCGAGGACCAGCGGCGCATGGAGTCCTAGGCGTCCCGGGGCGCGCCGTCCGATAGCCGTTGAGGCCCACCGCCCTTTGTGCTAGCCTCGGGGAAGTGGCACCGCAGGCCGCTCAATCGCACTTCGAGGAACCGACCGCATGAACGATATCCGCATTTCCGTGACCCTGTCCCTGGACGAGAAGTATCCCGAGGACGGCTACATCGACTTCAACCTGTCCGTGGACGGCCAGTACCTGCACGAGGTCGGCGTGTACGTCGATCCCGTGGACCTGGTCACCTCGGCGACCATGTCGGGCGAGTTTTTCATCTACACCTGCGACTGCGGCAACCCGGCCTGCCAGGGCATCGACGACGGGGTCATGGTCTCCCACACCCCGGACACGGTCGTCTGGCGGCTCAAGAACCCCATCTCCTGGCCCCCGGACGAGCCCCGGCCCGACTGGGAGCATGACGCCGAGTTCGTCTTCCCCAAGGACCTCTATCTCCAGCAGGTGTCCATCGCCCTGGACCACGCCAAGCGCATCGCCAAGGGGTTCAAGGTCTCGGGCAACCTTTGGGTCGGCCCGGACCTGTCCATGGAAGGGCTCATGGCCCTGGAAGTGCCCCACCAGGAAGGCGGCTTCTTCGCCCTGGAGCCCCAGGGGCGCGCCCTGCATTAGTCTTCTGAACAGGTCCGGCATACAGTATTTGCGTATTCCGGGAAATTGTTCTATGGTCTGATCACTTGCTCCGGCTGCTTTTCCGGTGGACCCATCCATCAGGAGGAGCAGACATGTCCGTTTACGATCCCGATCAAAGCCGTTTTTACCGCGCCAGCCTGTTGCGTGCGCCGCCCTTTGCCGCGCGGTTCGAGACCGCGCGGGGGCTGTGACCGTGTCCGGGGCTCGGGCGTCATCGCCCGCGGGAGGAGTCCCTGCTTTCGGGGCGGACCCATGTCCGCCGCAATGCTGACCGAAAACAGGGTGCACGCATGTACGTACCGATCAAGATTTTTCCCAACCGGCAGAGTCTCAGGGGGCGCATCATCATCGCTGCCCTCTGCCTGGGCCTGGCCGTGGCCGGGTTCCATTTCCTCAACGACAACAACTTCAAGATCGCCGTGTACTGCCTGAGCATGGCGGGCTTCGCCGTGGCCATGATCAACGCCGTCGCGGTCATGGCCCGGCAGCCCATGGTCAAGATCCTGGACGACCGGTTCTCGGTGTACACGCCGTTCGGCTACGCCCTGATCCGCTTCGGCGAGGTCCTGGCCTTCCGCAGAAGCCGGATGCCGTTCTCCCACGCCCTGCGCATCGAGATCAACAACTCGGCCCGGCCCAAGTTCCCGTCCGCCTTCTGCCGCCTGCTCTACGCCGTGGTCAGCCTCAACTTCACCAACACCGTGTCCATCCCCGGCTCCCTGCTCGGGGCCGACCCGGAATCGGTCATGCAGATGCTCGAAAAACGGCGCGTGGCCGCCGTGCGTCTCGACGCCATCGGCGACTACAACCCCCAGGCGTTGACTTCGCTGGGGTGATAAAAGACCGGCAGGCCATCTGGCCTGCCGGTCTTTTCGTCTTGTGCGCGGCTTCCGATAGCGGGCCATTCGCACATTTTTCCTGGAGGGCTTTCATCCTCACGTAGGCGGCTACGCTGCGGTGAAAGCTCTCCAGGAGAAAATGCACGGCTGACCCACTCTCGAAAGCCTTACGGCGTGCGGGAACAGGTGATGCTCGTTGCGGGAAGTTGTCAGCAGGCGCAGCCTATGGAGGAGGGCGCCTCGCCTTTTTCGGTGGGGTGATTGTCGCGTTTCCACCAGTCGAGGCCGCCGATGAGTTCCTTCACGGTGAAGCCGAGGCGGGTCATGTTCAGGGCGCCCTTGGTGGAGGCGTTGCAGCCGATGCCGTCGCAGTAGGTGACGTAGAGGACGTCGCGGTCGAACCCGGCGGTGGACGCCTCGTTCATCTCCCGGTGGGGCAGGCTGACCGCGCCGGGGATGTGTTCGGCGTCATAGGCCGACGCGCCGCGCGCGTCGATGACCACGACGTTCTGCCCGCCTTTGCGGCTCTCGTTCAGATCCCAGGAATCGATCTCCCAGCGCAGCTTGTTCTCGTAGTGGCTCAGTTGGTCCTGCATGGCGTCTCCTTTCTCGGTTGGTGGTCGGGGTATTCTCACCCTAGACGGGCTACAACGAACTCACCAGCCACATATTCCGAGGGCCCCATTCAGATAAGCCGAACCCAAGCGCCCGCACCCCGCGAAGCGGCACAAAAAGTTTAGGAAAGGAAGGGGATGGGGGTCTGGGGGAAGGGGAAGAAAAGCCCTTTTCAAAGGGTTTTCCTTCCCCTTCCCCCAGCCGTCGGAGACCAAAAAGGTCCGCGTTTACACGCGGACCTTCATGATGATCTTGTGGATCTCGGCGTCCGAGATCATGGGCATGTGCGCGTCTTCGGGGAAGTAGGCGGCGATCATGCCGGGCAGGACTTCGGCCCAGTGGGTGGGCTTGTCCTGGTAGAAGGCCACGTCGGAACGCGGGTCGGAGGCCTCGACGGCCGGGCCGAGGTCGCGGCGGGCCTTCCAGCCGATGCTGTCCGTGCCGGAGATGACGTAGGCCAGGTCTATGTACTGGTCGTGGGTCTCGATGAGCGCGTCCTCGGGCTTGCGGCCCGGCCCCTTGGCCACCACGGCGTACAGGCCGTCCTCGAGGTCGATCCGTCCGACGGGCAGCTCGGCCAGGTCCGGCCTGCGCAGGAAGGCGAAGGCGGCGGGAAAGCGGGGGTTGAGACCCGCGTACAGGCCCGCGTTGTCGAGGACGTCCAGGATCATTATATCTTCCTTCGTTCGGCGGTCAGGGCCATGAGCAGGGCTTCGTCCAAGGACGGGTGCGCGAAGATGATCGAGTGCACGTCGTCGGCGGTCCAGCCCTGTTGCACGATCATGGCCGCCGGGGTGACCAGCCGGGACACGTCATGGCCCACGGCGGTGACGCCGACCACCTTGCCTCCGGACCAGACCACCTTGACGAACCCCTGGGTGGCCGCGTGGGCCTGGGCCATGGGGTTGGCCGCGAGCTGGGCCACGGAGACCTCGGTGGTGTCGAAGTCGGCCAGGAACGCCTCGTTCTCCATCTTGCCCACGCGCATGGCCTCGGGCGCGCCGTAGAGCACGCTCGGAACCGCCGGGCAGGCGTAGGGTCCCTGGGTTTTCCCGGCGGCGTGCCGAGCCACGTAGTGGGCCTGGTGCGAGGCCGCGTGGGCCAGCTGTATGTGGCCGTTGGCGTCGCCGATGGCGTAGATGTCGGGCGCGGCCATGAGGTAGTCGTCCACCTGAATCTGGTTGAAGACCAGCTCCACGCCAGCCTCTTCCAGGCCGATCCCCTGGGTCACGGGGCCGCGGCCCACGGCCACCAGGGCCTTGTCCGCGGTGAGCTTGTCGCCGTTCTGGAAGGTCAGTTCGGCCTTGCCGTCTTTGGTCAGAACGCCGGCCACGCGCTCATCCAGGCGGATGTCCCACTTCCAGCGCTTGAACACGGAGGCCAGCGCCCTGGAGACCTCGGGGTCCTCCAGCGGGGCCACACGGTCCATGGCGTCCACCACGGTGATCTTGCAGCCGAAGCGGTGGGCCACCTGGGCCATTTCCAGGCCGATGAAGCCCGCGCCGACCACGATCAGGGACTCGGGCATGGTCTCCATGGACAGGAACATGTCGGAGTCGAGCACGCAGTCTCCATCGGGCTCCAGGCCCGGGAAGAAGACGGGCTTGGAGCCGGTGGCGACCACGAGTTTCTTGTAGTCCAGGTTTTGCTCGCCGTCGGCCGTGGCCACCGTGACTTGGTGGTCGCCGGACAGGCGGCCCGTGCCCTCGACGAGTTCGATGCCGAGGTTCTTGAGCTGCAACGCCATGGCCTTGCGGGTGCCGGCCAGGTGCTTTTGCACCCGGTTCTGCAGCCCGGCGAAGTCCACGGTCACCTCGCCCGAGGCGACCTTCATGCGGGCCTGGTTGTGCAACTCCTCGATGGCCGAGGTCGCGCCGAGCCAGAGCTTGGTCGGGATGCACCCTCGGTTGAGGCAGGTGCCGCCCAGGAAGTCCTTTTCCACCAGAGCCACGGACAGACCGAAGCCCGCCGCTTCCACGGCGGCGTCAAAGCCGCCGGGACCGGCCCCGATGACCACGAGATCATAAGTCATCGGTCAGCTCCATGGAACGGGCGGCCTTGGTCTCGTCCAGCCGGGTCACGGGCAGGGTGACCGGGGCCGAGGTCAGGGCCTCGGGGTTGGAATCCACCAGCCCGGCCAGTTCGATGAGGTCATCGCAGAACCGGTCCAGGGTCTCCTTGTTCTCGGTCTCGGTGGGCTCGATCATGATCGCCTCGGGCACGATCAGCGGGAAGTAGACCGTGGGCGCGTGGTAGCCCTTGTCGAGCAGCCCCTTGGCGAAGTCGAGCGCGTGCACGCCTTTCTTGGCCTGGTTGGACGCCGAGGCCACGAACTCGTGCATGCAGATGCGGTTGTATGGAACCTCGAAGTGGTCGCACAGCCGCTTGCGCATGTAGTTGGCGGCCAGGACCGCGTTCTCGGTGGCCCGGGTCAGCCCCTTGCCGCCCAGGCGCAGGATGTAGGCGTAGGCCTTCAGGTAGACGCCGAAGTTGCCGTAGAACGGGGCCACGTAGCCGATGGACTTGGGCTGGTCGTAGTCCAGGAAGTACCGGCCGTCCTCGCGTTTGGCCACGCGGGAGATGGGCAGGAACGGAATGATCTTCTCACTGACGCCCACCGGGCCGGAGCCGGGTCCGCCGCCGCCGTGCGGGGTGGCGAAGGTCTTGTGCAGGTTGAGGTGGACGATGTCGAAGCCCACGTCGCCCACGCGCATCTTGCCCATGATGGCGTTTAGGTTGGCCCCGTCGTAATAGAGCAGGGCGTCGACCTTGCGCAGCATCTTGACGATCTCGGGCAGGTTCTTCTCGAACAGGCCGAGCGTGTTGGGGCAGGTCATCATCATGCCCGCGACCTCGTCGTCCAGGACCTCGGCCAGGGCGGCCGGGTCCACGATGCCGTCCTTGGACTCCACGGAGACCACCTCGAAGCCCGCGATGGCGGCCGACGCCGGGTTGGTGCCGTGGGCCGAGTCGGGCACGATGACCTTGGTCTTCTTGTTGCCCCGGTCCTTGTGATAGGCGGCCATGAGCATGACGCCGGTCAGTTCGCCGTGCGCCCCGGCCATGGGGTGCAGGGTGAAGGCGGCCATGCCGGTGATCTCGCTCAAAAGGGATTCGGTCTCGTACATGACCTCGAGCGCCCCCTGGCACAGCCCGCCCGCGCCTCTGAGCTGGGGCAGGACCGGATGCAGCCGGGTGAAGCCGGGCATGGCCGCGACCACTTCGGTGAACTTGGGGTTGTACTTCATGGTGCACGACCCCAGCGGATAGAAGTTGCCGTCCACGCCGTAGTTGCGCTGGGAGAGCCTGGTGAAGTGGCGGACCACGTCGAGCTCGGAGGCCGAGGGCAGGCCGACCTCTCCGTCGCGCAGCAGTTCCTTGGGAATATAGGCCTCTTCGGCCATGCCTTCGCAGGGCCAGCAGCCCTCGCGTCCGGCTACGGATTTTTCAAATATGGTCTTCATTTCAGCGCACCTCGCAGCATCTCGGCGAATATGCCGATCTGTTCTTCACTGGTCTTTTCCGTGCAGGCCACCAGCAGGCCGTTTTCCAGTCCGTCGAAGTACCGGCCCAGCGGGAAGCCCGGAACAAAGCCGCGCTCGCTCAGTTTGGCGATGGCCTCGAAGGCGTTGACCGGCAGGGTCACGGCGAACTCGTTGCCGAAGGCCCCCTTGGTCAGCATGGTCACGCCGGGAATACTGGTCAGCTTCTCGGCGCAGATGTGGGCGCGTTCCACCGACACCCGTGCCGCGCGCTTGAGGCCGAGTTCGCCGAGCGCGCACATGTGGACCAAGGCGCGCAGGGCGCACAGGGACTGGTTGGAGCAGATGTTGGACGTGGCCTTCTGGCGGCGGATGTGCTGTTCGCGCGCTTGGAGGGTGAGCACGTAGCCGGTGCGGCCCTCGGTGTCCGTGGTCTTGCCCACGATGCGGCCGGGCATCTGCCGGATCATGCCCTTGGTGCAGGTCATGATCCCGAGGTACGGGCCGCCGAAGGACAGGGGCAGGCCCAGAGACTGGCCTTCCGCCACGGCGATGTCCGCGCCCATGGCGCCCGGCGTCTTGAGCAGGGTCTGGAGCACGGGGTAGGCGGACACGATGGACACGGCCTTGACCGCCTTGGCTGCGGCGAACAGCTCGGTGAAGTCGTTGATGGAGCCGAAGAAGTTCGGGTTCTGCACCAGCACGGCCGCGATGGAGTCGTCCAGCGCCGCCTTGAGGCCCTCGATGTCGGTCCGGCCGTCCTTGTGGGGCACGGTGACGAACTCGAGGTCCAGGTTGGAGGTGTAGGAGCCGAGCATGACCCGGTAGATGGGGTTGAGCGCCTCGGAGACCACGATCTTGCGGCGCTTGGTCTTGCGCACGGCCATCATCAGGGCCTCGTACAGGGCGGTGCCGCCGTCGTAGACCGAGGCGTTGGCGCACTCCATGCCCAGCAGCCGGGTCACGGCGGTCTGGTACTCGAAGATGGCCTGGAGCGTGCCCTGGGAAGCCTCGGGCTGGTACGGGGTGTAGGCGGTGTAGAACTCGCCGCGCATGGTCAGGGCGTCCACGGCGGCCGGGATGTAGTGGTCGTAGAAGCCCGCGCCCAGGAAGCTGACGCTGTTGGTCGCGTTCTTGGCGGCCAGGGCCTCGAGCTTGGAGAGGACATCCATCTCGCTCAGCCCCTCGGGGATGTCGAAACTTTTGGGGCGCATGTCCCGGGTGATCTCGGCAAAGAGATCCTCCACGGAGTCCACGCCGATGGTGGCGAGCATCTCGCGCACTTCGTCTTCGGTATGCGGTACAAACGGCATGATGAAACCTGCTGGTTTATTGGGGAAAGAAAAAGGGCCGAGACGTGTGCCCCGGCCCTGTCGCGTCGTTGCTAGTGGGCCTCGGATTCGACCACCGCGGCGTAGGCCTCGGCGTCCAGCAGCCCTTCGGGGTCGCCCTTGATCTTGAACTTGAGCAGCCAGCCCGCGCCGTACGGCTCCTCGTTGACCTTCTCCGGGGCGTCCTCGAGCTCGGTGTTGACCTCGATGACCTCGCCAGTCACCGGGGCGTATATCTCGCTGGCCGCCTTGACGGATTCGACGGAACCCATCTCCGCGCCCGCCTCGAAGGTGTCGCCCACCTCGGGCAGCTCCACAAAGGTCAGGTCGCCCAACTGCTCCTGGGCGAAGTGGGTGATGCCCACCGTGGCGACGTCGCCTTCGACCATGACCCATTCGTGGGTTTTCGCATACAACAGATCTTTGGGAATCATATCTCTCTCCTTGATTCGAAAGGGGGTATTTCCGAGTGTGTGATCGCCAGTCTATTAGCATGGGATTATTTTGTTGGAAACAGTAAAAATAATGACACTTTCAAGGTCTTCATCCGTATTTGCCGACGGACGGAAGAATCCGCCAAAAAGCTGACGAACGGCCCGGGGCGGCGTGTGAAATAGCTCCGTATTTTCGGGTGATTGAACGCGAATGCGTATTCCATATAGTCATACTGGTTTTCTTGGCGTGATGCAGAAAGTATTACGATGGTGGTTGACCATGACACGAACCAGGGGTAACCTGACCGATGCGTATGAGCGTTGCACCTTCCAAATCCGGCCTGCCCGAGGGCTTTGTCGCACCCGATCCCGGCTCCCGCGTGGAGGTCGAGGTCGAAGGCCGCGTCTGGCTGCTCGACCGCGCCGCCGACATGGAGGCCCTGTGGGACGCCATGGACGACACTGACCTGGACGAGGACGAACGGCTGCCGTACTGGGCCGAGGTCTGGCCCGCCAGCGTGCTGCTCGGGCGGCACATCCTGCGCAACGCGGACCGGCTCAATGGCAAAACCTGCCTGGATATCGGCTGCGGCCTCGGCCTGACCGGCCTGATCGCGGCCTCGGTGGGCGCGAACGTGGCCGCTTTCGACTACGAGTGGCCCGCCGTGCGCTTCGCCCGGCACAACGCCGCGCTGAACGACGTCCCCCAACCCCTGTGGCTGCTCATGGACTGGCGGCATCCCGCCGTCCGGCCGCACGGCTTCGACTTCATCTGGGGCGGGGACGTGCTCTATGAAAAACGATTTTTCGATCCCCTCATCCGGCTCTTCCGCCACGCGCTCGCACCAAACGGGCGCATCTGGATCGGCGAGCCCGTGCGCACCGTGTCCCGGCCCGTCTGGGAACGGCTCGCGGACGAGGGGTTCGAGACAAGGAAATTGACCGTGGAAAAGGTCGCCCTGTGCGGCCAGAACGCCACGGTAAACCTGTGGGAAATCACCATCCCCAGATAGTGGTGGACACTATGGGCAAGACCATCCGATTCGGCGTGTCTCTGGATTCCGACCTGCTCGAAAAGTTCGACCAGCACTGCGAGGAGCGCAGCTACCAGACCCGCTCCGAGGCCATCCGCGATCTCATCCGCAACACCCTCGTCCAGCGCGAGTGGGAGCAGGCCGAGGGCGACCTGGCCGGGACCCTGACCCTGGTCTACGACCACCACAAGTCCGGGCTGTCCCAGCGGCTGACCGAGATCCAGCACGATTCCCACGAAGTCATCCAGTCCTCGCTGCACGTCCACCTCGACCACTTCAACTGCCTGGAAGTGATCATCCTCAAGGGCGACGCCGAGGTCATCAAGGAACTCGGCCAGAAGCTCATCTCCACCAAGGGCGTCAAACACGGCAACCTCGCCTTGACAACCACCGGCAAAGATTTGATTTAAGGGGCCTCCGGCGGCCGGGGGAAGGGAGGGAAAAACCCTTTGAAAAGGGTTCTTTCCCTCCCTTCCCCCGGACCCCCATCCC
>NZ_JBGLYH010000086.1:0-13558 GCF_041414475.1 Pseudodesulfovibrio karagichevae | reverse complement strand
TCTCCCCTTCCCCCGGACCCCCATCCCCTCATCCTTCCGAAACTTCTTGGGTGCGCTTCGCGCAAGGTGGGCGGGGTGGGTGTGTGGTTCGGGTTCGGGTGTTCCGGGTATGAAAGACTATTTTGCGAGTTCGCGCAAGAGCGTCAGATTGCGGACGTCGTCCTGGAGGTCCTCCTGCTTGGGGGTCTCCAGGGTCTTGGGGATGTCCTTGAAGCGCGGATCGCGCATGAGGTTGCGGAACCCCTCCACGCCGATCTCGCCCTGGCCGATGTGCTCGTGCCGGTCCTTGCGGGAGCCGAACGCGTTCTTGGTGTCGTTCAGGTGGAAGAATTTCAGGCGGTCGAGACCGATGATCCGATCGAAGGCCTCGAAGGTGGCGGCAAAGGTCTGCGGGGTGCGGATGTCGTATCCGGCGGCGAAGGTGTGGCAGGTGTCGTAGCAGACCCCGAGGCGGTCCGGGTGGGCCGAGGCCTCGATGATGGCCGCCAGTTCCTCGAAGGTGGAGCCGAGGTTGGTGCCCTGCCCGGCGGTGGTTTCGAGCAGGACCAGGCCCTTTTTCGTGCCGGACCGTTCGATGGCCCGGTCCAGGTTGGCCGTGTAGCGGGCGATGCCCGCTTCGACCCCGGCGCCCAGGTGCGAGCCGGGATGGGTGACCAGATACGGGATGGACAGGGTCTCGATGCGCCGCAGTTCCTCGGCAAAGGCCAGGACGGAGCGCTGGAGCAGGTCTTCCTTGTTTGATGCGAGATTGATCAGGTAGGAGTCGTGGGCCGCCACGGGGTAGTCGCCCCACTGCGACCAGGCCGCCGCGAACAGCTCCGCGTCGTATTCGCTCAGCTCCGGGGCCTTCCACTGCCGCTGGTTGCGGGTGAATATCTGCAGGGCCGTGCCCTCCACCCGCATGATCCGCTCAAAGGCCATGTGCAGGCCCCCGGCGATGGACATGTGCGCGCCCAGGAACATGGAACGGGCCTTCCGCCTATTCGGTCCAGCCGCTCAGGGCTTCCACGATCTTCTTGGCCTGGGCCTGGGAGGATATGTTGAACTTGGACTTGGGGCGGTAGGTGCCGTCCACCTTCTGGTAGCGGCGGATGGTGTACTTGTCCGGGCCGTACTCGCCCTTGGCGCGGTTGAGTTCCTGGTAGCGGAACACGATGGTGGTCCAGGCGCCCTTGGAGAGAACGACCTTGTCCAGCTCCTTGACGATGAGCTGGTTGTCTTCGGAATAGTTGATGGTGATTTCGTCCACGGTGGCTGCCATGCTGCACTCCTGATATATGATGTCCGCAGAGCTCCTGCGGCTGGCGCTACCCATACATATGTAGTTGAGGGATGGCAACCCCCGGATTTCGGGCCTTTCCGGCGGTCGGACCGCGTGTCCGGGCCGTTCGCGCACTCTCCGGGCGGCAGCTCCCCCCGCGCGGCCGGTCCGCGCCGCCGGGCGAAACCGGCCATTGTCACCAGGGCGGAATCGCGGTATCCACCTGCCCAGGCCAGAGGGAGCCGAGCCGAGGATACGACGACGAGAATATGCCCAATCACCCCGCAAGACGACCCCCCGAACGAAACGCGGCCCTGTGCCGCCTGTGGATCCTGACAACGGCGCTGATCGCCGTCTGCCTCCTGACGCCGCTCTGCGCCGGACCGGTCCACGCCGAACCCGTGGAGCTGACCGTGGGCGTGGAGCGCATCGACTACCCGCCCTACGGCTCCTTCCGGCAGGGCGACTACGAGGGATACGCCCGCGACCTGCTCGACTCCTTCGCCATCGAATACGGCTACACCATGGTCTACGTGCCCCTGCCCGTGAAACGGCTGTACCAGGAGTTCCTGGAGACCGGCACACTGGACTTGAAGTTCCCGGACTCCCCGGACTGGCAGCAGACCAGACGCAAGGGGCTGCACATCGCCTATTCCGCCCCGGCCTGCTCGTACACGGACGGCATCCTGGTCAGGCCCGAAAACCTGGGCAAGGGCATGGGGGCCATCAGGACCCTGGGCATCCTGGCCGGGTTCAAGCCGTGGCTGCTCAACCCGCCCATCGACCCCAAGACGATCAAGGTATCGGAAAACGCCTCCATCTCGGGGCTGCTGGGCAAGGGGCTCGTGGGCCGTGTGGACGGCGTCTACGCCAACGTGGAAGCGGCCCGGCACCTGCTCTCGGCCATGGGCCGCCCGGACCAGCTGGTCCTCGACCCCGGCCTGCCGCACATGACCGGATACTACCGGCTGTCCACCATCAAGCGCCCCCTGGTCATGCGGGAGTTCGACCGCTTCCTGAAGACCCGGTCAGCGCTGGTGGATTCCCTCAGGCGGAAGCACGGCCTGGACCGCTAGTCCTGCCCTTTTTCGAGGCTTTCGGCCTTGAGCTGGCCGCAGGCCGCCTTGATGTCCGCGCCCATGGAGCGGCGGATGAAGGCGGTCAGGCCGTGATCCCACAACCGTTTCTCGAAGGCCTCGACCTTGTCCCGGTCGGGCGCGCCGTAGGGCATGCCCTCGGTGGCGTTGTAGGCGATGAGGTTGATCTTGCCCTTCCTGCGGTCGATGAGCCGGGCCAGCTGGTCCGCGTGCTCCATGGAGTCGTTGACGTCCTTGAGCAGCAGGTACTCGAAGGTGATCCGCTCGCGCGGGCGCATGGGGTAGGCGGCCAGGGCGGCCATGAGTTCGTCCAGGTGGACCTTGGCGGCCTTGGGCATGATCTTGGCGCGCAGTTCCTGGGTGGGCGCGTGCAGGGAGATGGCGGGCAGGGCGATCTCCAGGTCGCCGAGGATCTTGAGCTTGTCCGGGAAGCCCACGGTGGAGACCATGGACCGCCGCCAGGACAGGGACAGGCCGCGCTCGCACGGCAGGTCGGTCAGGACCCGGATGAGCGTGTCCAGGTTGAGCAGGGGCTCGCCCATGCCCATGAACACCAGGTTCTTGAGCTCGTTCATCCCCCGGTCGGCCAGGTACTGGCGGCCCACCAGGATCTGCCCCATGATCTCGCCGTAGGTCAGGTTGCGCTCGAACCCGAGCTTGCCGGTGTTGCAGAAGGTGCAGGCCATGGCGCAGCCCACCTGGGTGGACAGGCACTGGGAGTAGCGGTCCTGCATGGGGATGAGCACGGTCTCGATGAGCTTGCCGTCGGCCAGCCGGAGCAGCAGCTTGATGGTCCCGTCCCGGCTCTCGGCCACCTTGGCGATCTCCGGCCAGACGATGTGCGCCATGGCGGCCAGCTTCTCGCGCAGGGGCTTGGACAGGTTGGTCATGGACTCCACGTCGCGCACGCGCTTCTGCCACAACCACTGCCAGATCTGTTCGGCCCGGTAGCGGGGTTCCTTCAAATCCTCGGCCACGAAGGCCTCGAGGTCGTTCTTGTTCAGCTCGATGAGATTATGCATGGGCGTTCCTTGCAGGACAGGGGCACACGGTGTCAAGGCCGATGGCGGCCCGGAATTCATGTGCAAAATGCGACCCAGGGTTTGCGGTAAGGTTCACAGTGCGTTATAACACGTCCGTCCGAGAAACACGACAACCCGGAGGAACCTTTAAAATGTACAATAAGTTCAGCAGAATCGTCTGCCTGACCGTGGTCATTTCCCTGCTCGTCCTGAACGTCGCCACCGCCCGGGCCGGGCTCGTCTCCACCGAGGCGTCCATGGCGGCCAGCCGCAATGCGGACAACCGCGCCATGGTCCTGGCCCAGCTCCAGCGCGACGACGTGCGCCAGGTTCTCGAAAGCAAGGGCTTGTCCGTGTCCGAAGTGGAACAGCGCGTCAGCGCCCTGTCCGACGCCGAGATCAACCGCATCGCGGACCGCATGAACGACATGCCCGCGGGCGGCAGCTTCCTCGGCGTGCTGGTCGGGGCGGCGCTCCTGGTCTTCATCATCCTGCTCATCACCGACATGGCGGGAGCCACGGACGTCTTCCCGTTCGTGAAAAAGGTCAAGTAGCCGAAACGACATGCACCGCATCACATCCGGCGGCGGCCGTCTGGCCGCCGCCTGCCTCGCCATGCTCTTCCTGGCCCTGGGATCGGGCTGCGCCCTGTACGGCGGCGTCATGCCGCCCTCGCCCACGGGCGCGGGCCTGACCCGCGTGCACGACGTGCCCTTCTACGCCCAGGAGGAATACCAGTGCGGCCCGGCCGCCCTGGCCATGGCCATGACCTGGAGCGGGCTCCGGGTCGCGCCCGACGACCTGACCGCCGAGGTCTACACCCCGGCCAGCCACGGCAGCATCCAGCCCGACATGATCACCGCCGCCCGCCGCCACGGGCGCATGGCCTACGTCATCCACGGGGCGGACCGGCTGTCCGCCGAGATAGGCGCGGGCAACCCGGTCATCGTCCTGCAGAACCTCGGCCTGTCCTGGTATCCGGTGTGGCACTACGCCGTGGTCACCGGGCTCGACCGCGACACCGGCGAGGTCCTGCTCAACTCCGGCCCCACCCGGTCCAAGCGCACCCCCTGGCGGGTCTTCGAGAACACCTGGGGCCCGGACTTCTGGGGGCTCCTGGTCCTGCCGCCCTCCCGCCTGCCCGCCACGGCGCAGGAGAAGGAGTGGCTGGACGGGGCCGTGGGCCTGGAGCGGGCCAAGCAGTGGGCCGCCGCCGAAGAGGCCTACGCCGTGGCCGCCACCCGCTGGCCGCAGAGCCACGACGCCTGGATCGGCCTGGGCAACGCCCGCTACGCCCTGGGCAACGCCGAAGGCGCGGCCAAGGCCTTCCGCCGGGCCACCGAGGCCAGCCCGGACAGCGGCATCGCCTTCAACAACCTGGCCTTCGTCCTGGACGAACTGGGCCATCACGAGGAGGCCCTGGCCGCCGCGAAAAAGGCCGTGTCCCTCGGCGGCCCGCAGATCGAAACCTTCCGCCAGACCTTGTCCGACATCGAAAAATAGCGGCCCAGCCCCCGCCGCTTCCCTCACGTTCCATCCCCGCACGCCTTTGTTTGTGCCCACATGTATTCATGTGATCTATGGGTGTAAAAGTTTGCGTATATAGAAAGAATTGGCTCAACCAGTTGTATTCCTCTATGTCTCGTAGCGGAATTGGGGGAAGTTTCGTTCTTTTACACAAGGAGGAGGTATGACCAACTTTTTCGCCTCACGGAAAGGGATCATTTCCGTCGGGCTTGTCATCGGCTGTCTGGCCGCGCTGCTGCAATACCTGGGCAATCCGGGGAACATGGGCATCTGCGTGGCCTGTTTCGAACGCGACATCGCCGGGGCCGTGGGGCTCCACCGGGCGGGCGTGGTCCAGTACATGCGCCCCGAGATCATCGGCTTCGTGCTCGGCGCACTGGGCGCAGCCTTCATGGGCAGGGACTTCCGGCCCAGGGCCGGTTCCGCGCCCATCGTCCGCTTCGTGCTCGGCGTGTTCGCCATGATCGGGGCCCTGGTCTTCCTGGGCTGCCCCTGGCGCGCCATCCTCCGCCTGGCCGGCGGCGACCTGAACGCCCTGTTCGGCATCGCCGGGCTGATCGTCGGCATCGGCATCGGTACCGTGTTCTTCCGCCAGGGCTACAACCTGGGCCGCGCCCAGAAGACCTACCCGTCCGTGGGCCTGGTCATGCCCCTGATCATGGCCGGGTTCCTGGCCCTGATGCTCATCTACCCGCAGGTGGCCGACGCGGACAAGTCCGGCGTGCTCTTCTACAGCCTCAAGGGTCCCGGCGCCATGCACGCGCCCCTGTTCATCTCGCTGGCCGTCGGCCTGCTGGTCGGCGTCATGGCCCAGCGCAGCCGGTTCTGCACCATGGGTGCGTTCCGCGACCTGATCCTGTTCAAGCAGGTCCACCTGCTCTCGGGCGTCATCGCCCTGCTGGTCGCCGCCTTCGCGGTGAACCTGATCCTCGGCCAGTTCCACATGGGCTTCGAGGGCCAGCCCGTGGCCCATACCCAGAGCCTGTGGAACTTCATGGGCATGGTCCTGGCGGGCCTGTGCTTCGCCCTGGCCGGAGGCTGCCCGGGCCGCCAGCTGTTCATGGCGGGCGAGGGCGACGGCGACGCCGCCGTGTTCGTGCTCGGCATGATCGTGGGCGCGGCGTTCTCCCACAACTTCGGCCTGGCCAGCTCGCCCAAGGGCGTGGGCCCGCACGGCATCGCTGCGGTCTTCATCGGCCTGGCGGTCTGCCTGTTCATCGGTTTTACCATGCGCAAGAAAGCGGCATAGGAGGACGGCATGAGTGAATTAGTCGACGCGCGGGGCCTGTCCTGCCCCCAGCCGGTACTGGATACCATGGCCAAGATCGCGGCCATGGGCTCGGGCGAGCTCGAGGTCCTGGTGGACACCGAGGCGTCCAAGGAAAACGTGGCCCGCGCCGCCCAGGGCAAGGGCTGGAAGGTGGAATCCATCACCGAGGAGGGCGGCGAATACCGCCTGAAGCTGCTCGGGGGCTAGGCTTGGCCCTGGCAAACCTGTTCAAGAAAAAGGCTTCCGGCCCGCCCGCCCGAACGCGGGCGGACCGGGGCCTGCTCGTGTTCGAGCACACCAGCGAGGTCATCCGGGCCGAGAAGCTCCTCAGGGAGTCCGGCCGGGAGATCCGGGTCATGGGCCCGCCCCCGGAAATCCAGCGCGGATGCGACCTGGTGGTCGAGTTTCCGCTCATGGAGCGGCTCGACATCCTGCGCACCCTGGCTGAGGCCGGAACCGTACCCATCGAGAGCGTGCCCGTGACCGGCCCCCTGCTCGATCCGGTGGACCTCTTCCAGGTCAAGGATTTCGGCGACCACCTCATGGTCCGCGCGGCCAACATGAAGCTGACCGTGGACAAGAAGACCCGGATGATCGTCAACGTGTCCGGCGGCGGCTGCCCGGACGTGCCGTACATCGCGGCCCGGCTCATCGGCCGCACCCTGGACGAGGCCCCGGCCCCCAGGGAGATCGGCCACACCCTGTGCGGCTACGCCCTGGAACTGGCCTACGAGGAGATGCTGCGGTTATGCTCATCGTAGTCGGCACCATACCGGACCCGGCCGTGCCCGTGCTGGACGCGCTGGTGGAGGTGGCGGGCAACGCGCTCACCGTGGGCGGCCGCGCCCTGCCCCCGGACCGGGGCACCCCGGCCCTGCTGGCCGCCGCGGCCATGACCTGCGATTTTCTCGGCGAGAACCCGCCCCACGCCCTGCTGGTCGGCGACGAGGGGCTCGGCAACGGCAGCCGCGCGCTCTACCGCCACCTGGCCGAGGTGCTGCCCTCGCGGCGCTGCACGGTCCTGGCCTTCCACTATCTCCAGCCCGACGTGGACGGGCACAACCGCGCGCTCATGGCCGCCCAGGCCATGGCCGGACCGCCTGCCCTGGTGGCGGACGCCGGGTTCATGTACGCGGCCAAGATGAGCGGGTACGCCGGGGAATACGCCCTGTTCACGCCCGACGCCGGGGAGCTGGCCTTCCTGGCCGACGAGGCCGCGCCGCACCCCTTCTACACGCGCGGCTTCATCCTCCAGGACGAGGACCGGGTGCCCGAACTGATCCGGCGGGCCTACGAGCACGACAACGCGGCCCGCTGCCTGCTAGTCAAGGGACGCGTGGACCGCATCGCGGACCGCTCCGGCATCCTGGCCGAGGTCTCCACCCCGTCCGTCGAGGCCATGGAGGCCATGGGCGGCACGGGCGACACGGTCACGGGCATGGCCTGCGCCCTGATGGCCTCCGGGCTGGCCGCGCACAAGGCCGCGCACGTGGCGGCACAGGCCAACCGGTACGCGGGCGAGGCCGCCCGCCCCACCCCGGCCTCGCAGATCGGCGAGCTGATCCCGCACATCCCGCAGGCCCTGGCCCGGGCCATGGGGGAAATCCTGTGACCAAACGCATCACCCCGGACATGACCCTCCTGGACGTGGTCCACCAGTACCGCGCCACCGAAGCGGTCTTCCGCGCCCGCGACGAACAGGCGGGCGAATGCCTGCTCTGCAAGACCCTGTTCGAGACCGTGGCCGACGCGGCCGCCCGCTACGGCCTGGACCTCGACAAACTCCTGGCCGACCTCGACGCCGCCGCCTCGGAAGCGACGCGCTAAACCAGCCGCCGGGCCTGCCCGGCCCGCCTTGCCCCCTGCAATCGAATGTCATATATTGCCTCGGCAGAGGAGGCCGCCATGGTTTTGGAATACGAATTCCTGGGCAGAGACAAGCTGGTCAAGGGATACACCTACCCCATCAAGCGAGGAGACCTGGACGTGGCGCTGGAACGGGCCGGGGTCACGGACTTGGACTATGTAACCTACGGTTGTCACACGGGAAAAACCGACAGGGAACTCGTACTGAAAGCTTCCATGACAGGCGAAGCGTTTAATCCCGGAAGCTGGATAAAGATGTCGCCGGCCATCGGCGTGTTCGCTGTGCCGGTCACAATGTCGCAACGGATCAAACAACTCCTTGCGGAACAGAATGTTCTGAACGAATTCGCCCGCTGGCTCAAGGTGTTGGAAGGGGCGGAAAACGTTCGCCGGGATCAACGCCAGTATTACTACGTCTATTTCGAAGACGATAGGCTGGAGATCGAGCACACGAAAGTGACGGAAGGGCTGTATTGCCGAGGAGACGACAATGGTTTTGGAATACGAGTACTCCAAGTACAAATTGCCTCAAAAGGACGACCGAGCCTACCCGGTTCGGAAGGCCGAAGTAGACCACGCTCTGTCGGCAGCTGAAGTGAAAGAACTTCAAAGCCTATTCTTCAGCATCGATTACAAGGATAACGAACTTGTCGTGGTTGCGGCCACCTTTTTTGGGGAATCCAGAAGCGGATACTGGAAGCGGCAAAAACCGGAGTTGGGAATTTATGCCGTGCCCAAAGAACTTCTTGCAACTATCAAATCCCTGCTGGACACCCATCAAATATTAACCGGAATCGCACAGTGGATAAAAAGAATCGAATCCGCCTCCAATGTTGTGCGAGACATACCCCGAGCCAGGCTGGTTTACTTCAAGGACGGCGGACTGTTCGTCAAGGATGAAAAAAACAATCAGGTGAAGCTGCCCTAAAGCAGCTTCACCAATTCTAAGTTGTCGGGCTGTACGGATTGAAACCCCTAATCAATTTTTGAAACTGATCATCTGTAAAGGGTGTTATGAAAGGGGTCTTCAACAACTCGCGGTCCATCAATTTAATGGCACCTTTAATCGCGTCCTTCCTCCTCAACAGTTTATTCCTTTCTTTTGCTGATTTGGTTTGTCGGGCTTGTTCCTCAAGCTTGTTGAGTTCATCTTTAGCTGCATCTTTAAAACGATTGCGGTCCCCGTCGAATCGCTTTTTCAAATCCTCAACAATCGGATCAGCGGAAACCAATTTCCCCTTTCCATGCTGCCCCTTGGACTGCACCATGCCGCCGAGGGCTCCAGCGGTGGCGGCCGCGTCGTGGGCCTCTTCGGACTTGCCGCTCGGGGAGCCCGGCGTCCGGCCCGCTTCGGGACCGGCCAGGTCGGGCGAGGGGGTGGAGCCGGACCGGGGCTGCGCCTTGGCCTCGGCCTCGCGCCGGGCCTCATATTCCCAGAATCCGTCGGCCCCCTGGTTCAGGGTGCTCCTGCCCTTGGGTTTGGGCCTGGCCGAAGCCGGGGCCGGAGCCGGGGGCGGACCAGCGGCCTTGCCGGTGCCCGCGCCCGCGCCATCGGGACCGGCGGGCTTGTCCCGCTTGCCGTAGTCGTGGTTCAGGGAAACCCGCTTGCCCTCGTCGCGGGGGTTCCAGTCCACGGGCTTGTCCACGGTCCACCAGTCCAGGGAACGCTTGTTGCCGTGGTATTTCCGGTTCAGGTTGCCTTCCCTGCGCACCGGCTCCATGACGCCGTCGGCGTATTCGATCCACTTGCGCCGGGGCTGGCCGGTGAACCTGTCCGTGTCGATGCGGGTGAATGTGTCGGTATCCACTAATTTATTCATATTCTTATCCTTCGATTACGGGCCGGAGGCTTTCGCCCCCGGCCCTCCAGGGGGGGTATGACCAAGAAGGACCGGCGGTCCCTCGCACCATCTTGCAGACTGTTCAAAAGGGGTTGGATGTTATCCGAAGCAACGACGCAGACAGCCCCTTTTCAACAGTCTTAAATGCGGCTGCCCGGCACGTAGTCGCCGGGGTAGAGCAGCTCGAAGCCCTGGTTGACTTTTTTCACGAACGAATCCTCGCGCTTGGTCGGGTCCTTGTAGCGCGGGTCCTGCATCATCTCGCGCAGCCGCTCGATGGTCAGGTCCTCGCCCCAGCCGCGGGCCGAGCCGCGCAGGCCGCTCTCCAGGACCAGGGGCGCGATCTTGGCGAAGGCGCTGATGACCGCAGCCCGGTTGCCCGCGCCGGTGTCGTCCAGGGCGGCCAGCAGCTCCTCGCCGCCCACGGCCTCGGCCGCGCGCAGGGCCGAATCGAGCAGGGACGGGGTGTCGCCCCGGTGCACGGAACGCAGGGACTCCAGCTCGGATTCCCTGAGCTTGCCCGCCTCGGCCTGCATGGCGTGGTGGGTGTCCAAAACCTGGGGCAGGAACCACTGGTACAACCCGGCCACCTGCTTGGGGGTCAACCCCAGCTCAAAGGCCTTTTCGCGCAGGCCGCCGACCAGGTCCTCGCGCAGGGCAAACCCTTCGGGCAGCTCCATGTCCGGCAGTTCGTAGCCGTCCGCTTTCTCGGGCCTGCCCAGGGCGGCATAGAATGCGGCCAGGTCCTCGGGCGAATCCTGGTCGCCGGGCACGCGGACGAACCCCTCCGGGGTCTTGCCGAGCATGCGCTGGGCATGGACCAACGCCTTCACGGCCTCGTCCTTGGTGGCGTACTTGCTGAGCGCCGGGTGGTCGCGCAGGGGGATCTCGGTCTCGGCGCCGTCCTCGCCCACGTGGCGGACGGTCCATTCCTCGGGCAGGGTCATCCGCCAGTTCTTCTGCTTCTCGTTCTTGTCGGTCATCGGTTGTTCTCCTTTTCGATGAAGTTGTCGGGTTCAAGCATCTGCTTCACGTGCAGGACCAGGGACCTGCGGCCCTCGTTGAATTCGGTCCGGCCCCGGTCCGTGGAATAGGTCGGCCGCATGAAACAGCCGCGCCGCTCCAGGTCGGCCATGACCGTGCGCCCGTCGGCGGACTCGAAGAGCCGCCTGTAGGCCCGGTGCAGTTCCAGCGGGCTGGTCTCAGGCATGGCGGGCCTCCTCGTATGCGCCGGGGTCGGCCTGTGCCGAGTCGGGCTGTGTGGAATCGGGTTGTGTGGAGTCGGGCGCGGCATCGCCCCCGGCCTGGGCCCCGAGCATGTTGGTTAGCATCCCCCACAGCTCGGTCAGGGCGCTGGGCCGGTCCGTATAGGCCTCGGACAGGGTCTTGGCGATGGCCGCCACGTTGGCCACGGTGGACGCGGTCTGCTGCGTGCTGGCGGCCCGCTGCTTCTGCTCCCTGCCCTGCGCCACGCGCTCCTCGGACTTGAGGTAGTCCGACGGGGTGTTGAACAGCTCGGTCACGTGCCGGGCCACCCGGTCGGTGTCGAAGTTGTCCATGATCCCGAAGGCGTCCTGGCCGCCCACCAGGGGCGACAGGTATTCCATGACCTGGGCCAGCCCCTGGGCCTCGTACTGCTTCTGGGCGCGGGACACGGGCGAGGTGTAGCGCACCTCCAGAGCGTCCGGGGAAAGCCCCTCCGGGAACGGCGGCAGCGCCCCGCCGCGCAGCATGATGCGGAAGACCCGCCGGACCAGCGGGCCGAGGAACTCGGTCTGCAAGCGGCCCAGCACCGGGCCGAGCACGCGCATCTTCTCGGCCTGGCGGATGACCGCCTCGGTGGCCGTGACCGCCGGGCCCTCCGGGGCCAATTGATCACCGAGGAATATCCGCCGGATGGACTCCCGGCGGCCGTTCATCATCTCCTCGGCCGCGCGCAGGTCCACATTCACGGGCAACGGTTCGATGCGGTCCGAGGACCCGGCCCGGTAATAGGACAGCCCGCCCGGACCGGACCGGACCGGACCGAGAAAGCCGTCGTCCGGGACCATCAGCGGCGGGTCGGACATCTTCTCCGCGGCCATGAGCGCGGTCCGGGCCATGGCGTTGAGCACGCGCACGTCGGACAGCGCGGTCTGCCCCGGCCCCCGGCCGTAGGTCTCGCCCGCGGCCTTGGCCCAGCGCGGGACCATGTACGGCATCTCCAGGTAGCCGCTCTCCTCCAGCACGTGGCTGTTCTTGACCTCCAGGTATACGCTGGCGAACGGGAAGTGCGCCGAGCCGAAGCCCGCCGGGTCGCGGTCCATGCGCGGAAAGACCGCGTGCAGGACCTCCACCGGCTCCTCGGGCCGGTCCTCGCCCTTGCGTTGCGTCTCGTCCGAGCAGGCCGCGCCCCACTCCTGGATGGCCTGGCGGGCCGTGACCTCGTACTTGCGGTACACGGTGTCCACCCGGCCGCGCGCGGACTCGGCCACGAACACCTCGCCCAGCGGCCGGGACGAGAACCGGACCATGGTGGTCGGGTCCGCCTCCACGTACATGACCGCCGTGCCGAGCAGGGCCGCGTCCAGATACAGTTCGTGCACGTGCGCCTGGAACCCGGTGTCCTCGCTGTTGAACACCGCCACCATGCGCTCGCGGGCCTCCTGCAGGAACGCGCGGACCTCGTCCCCGTCGCCCACGGCCCGGTCCTTCACCGAGATGTCGAACCAGGGCAGCGAGGGGTTGGTCAACAACCCGCCCAGCGACGAGGCCAGCAATTCCAGCGCGTGCAGCGGCGTGGAATCGAAGATGCGCTCGTCGCCCGCCCGGCCGCGCCCGAGGGTGTGCCCCCCGAGCCCCCCGAAGCTGTTCTTGCGGGGCAGCATGTATTCCGTCAGCTCCTGCCACGAGCCCACCCACGGGCGGCGGGCCTCCTCCAATCCGGAGAAGCGCGTCAGCAGGGAACGGGCCAGTTCGGTTCTGTCCATACTACTCCCCCAACTTGGTCTTCAACGTCTTGCCGGACACCTCCGGAGGGGCCACCAGCGACGTCGCGCCACGGGAGAGCAGACTCTCCGCCTTGCGCTTGCTCTCGACCTCGCGCGCCTCCAGGACCTTGTCCCGGTCCCTGCGGCGCTCCTCGGCCTCCTGCCGCGCCTGCTCGCGCTCGCGGGCCTCGCGCTCCTCCTTCAGACCGCCGTCGCCACGGTCTCCCGCGCCCAACATGCCGGTCAATCCGCCAAAAATGCTTCCGATCAAACTTTCAGATCCTCCCATGAGTGAATCCTCCTGTTAAAGTGTTTGGAGGAAGCATAGACCCGCTTTTCCCGGCACCCCCGAAATGTCGGCGAATGTATGGAAAAAACGCTTGAGAGGTATAAAAAATCAACTTGACAGGGTGTCGGATGTGGGGCGCGCGAAGGAGACGAAAGGAATGCCTCCGGCGGCCCCTTCGGGGAGACCAGGGCGCTGCCCTGGACCCGGCAGGGAGCAAGGCCCCCTGCACCCCCATGTTCGCTTCGCTCAAGGGCGTGCGGCGGTGGAAGGCTGCGACGGGACGCCTTCCGCCCGAAATCGCAGGTTTTTCTTTTAAGAAAGGAGGCTCCGGTAAAAAAGGGCTCTTCGCCGCCGTTCGAAAACGCCGCAAAACCCATTTCCCGAGTTCCACCTGCCCCGCCAGCGGCGTTGGCTAC
>NZ_JBGLYH010000085.1:0-13609 GCF_041414475.1 Pseudodesulfovibrio karagichevae | reverse complement strand
GGGAGGAAAGAACCCTTTTCAAAGGGTTTTCCCTCCCCTTCCCCCAGCCGCCGGAGGCATTAAGAAAAGGTCCTGCCAGCGTCAGCTGGCAGGACCTTTTTATTGATGTTCCGGTAAGCTAGGCGACGTGTTTGGCGCCGGCTTCGATGGCCTTGGTGTTGGCCGGGATGAGCTTGTGGTAGCGCGGGGAGATGACGTTTTCGAGCGAGCCGATGACGGCATCCAGCGGGATGATGCCCGAGGCCTGGACGAAGGCGCCGATGGCGACCATGTTGGCCATGCGGGTATTGCCCAGCTCGTCGGCGATCTCGTTGCAGGGCACGCCGTAGCATTTGAGGCGCTTGGCGTCGGCCAGATCCATGTCGATGAGCGAGGAGTTGATGATGTGGATGCCGTTGTCCTCGACCCGGGGCTGGAACTTGTCGAGCGACGGGCGGTTCATGGAGATGATGGACTTGGGGCGGTGGATGATGGGCGAGCCGATGTCCTCGTCGGAGAGCACGACCGTGCAGTTGGCGGTGCCGCCGCGCATCTCCGGCCCGTAGACCGGGATGTAGGTGACGTTGAGGCCGTCCTTCATGCCCGCGTAGGCCAGCAGGTTGCCGATGAGCATGACGCCCTGGCCGCCGAAGCCCGCGATGATGGAATCCATGTAGCGCATCAGCAGACACCTCCTTCTTCGGACACATCCTTGTAGATGCCGAGCGGGAAGTACGGGATCATCTCGTCCTTGATGCGTTCGTTGGCTGCAAGCGGGGTCATCTTCCAGTTGGTCGGGCAGCCGGAGAGCAGCTCGACGAAGCCGAAGCCGGTCCCGTTGAGCTGGAACTCGAAGGCCTTTTTCAGGTACTTCTTGGCTTTTTTGATATTGGCCACGGTGTTCAGGGAACCGCGCGCGGCAAAGGCGGTGCCGCCCAGGGAGGCGATGATCTCGGTCATGCGGATGGGCGCGCCCTCGTGGGTCTGGCAGCGCCCCGCCGGGGTGGTCGTGGTCACCTGGCCGATCATGGTGGTCGGGGCCATCTGGCCGCCGGTCATGCCGTAGACCGTGTTGTTGACGAAGACCACGCACATCTTCTCGCCGCGGTTGGCGGCGTGCATGATCTCGGCCATGCCGATGGAGGCCAGGTCGCCGTCGCCCTGGTAGGTGAAGACGAACTTTTCGGGCCTGGAGCGCTTGACGCCGGTGGCCACCGCCGGGGCGCGGCCGTGCGGGGCTTCCACCGCGTCCACGTTGAGGTAGTTGTAGAGGAAGACCGAGCAGCCGATGGAGGTGACCATCAGGGTCTGTTCCGCCAGGTTCATCTCGTCGAGCAGCTCGCCGATGAGCCGGTGGGCGATGCCGTGGTGGCAGCCGGGGCAGTAATGGGTGGGCCGGTCTATGACGCTTTCGGGGCGGTCAAAGACCAGTTTCTCGTTCATTTCGGACATTTATTTACCCTCCAGGCATTTGAGGATCGGCTCCTCGAGCTCATCCGGGGTGGGCAGATTGCCGGGATAGATGGGGTAGAAGTCGGAGTCGGCGACCGTGCGGATGGCCAGGCGGACGTCGTCGACCATCTGTCCCAGGTTGTGTTCGATGGTCAGGAACCGCTTGCCCTGCTCGGCCAGGGCCTTGAGCTCGTCGGACGGGAACGGATAGAGGGTGATGGGCCGGAACAGGCCGACTTTCTTGCCGTCCTTGCGGAACTTGCGCACCGCGGATTTGGCGATTCGGCCGATGGACCCGTAGGCGCAGACGATCAGGTCCGCGTCTTCGGTTTCGAACTGCTCGGCCTCGGTCAGCTCCTTCCAGGAGTCGTACTTGGCCTGGAGGTGCTTGTTCTGCTCGGCCAGGGCCCCTTCCTCGAGGAACAGGGACTTGATCAGGCGCTTTTCGCGGCCGCCGGTGCGACCGGTGATGGCCCAGTCGCGGCCCGCTTCCTCGTCGACGTTCTCGGGTTCCCAGGGGGTGATGGGTTCCTTCATCTGGCCGAGGATGGCGTCGCCCAGGATGAGCACCGGGGTGCGGTGTGTGAAGGCGATGTCAAAGGCCTTGATGGTCAGATCATAGGCCTCCTGGACCGTGCCGGGTCCGAGGGTGTAGTGGCGGTAGTCGCCGTGCCCGCCGCCCCGGGTAGACTGGTAGTAGTCGCCCTGTGCCGGGCCGATGTCGCCCAGGCCCGGGCCGCCCCGGTTCATGTTCACGACCACCGCCGGGACCTCGCTGCCCGCCATGTAGGAGATGGCCTCCTGCTTGAGCGCGATGCCGGGCGAGGAGCTGGAGGTCATGGCGCGGACTCCGGCGGCGCCGGCACCGAGCAGCATGTTGGCCGCCGCGATCTCGGACTCGGCCTGGACGAAGTCGCCCCCGGCCTTGATGATCTCGGAGGACATGAATTCGGGTATGTCGTTCTGCGGGGTGATCGGGTAGCCGAAGAAGCACTTGCACTTGGCGGCCAGTGCGCCGCGTGCGATGGCTTCGTTCCCCTTGACGAAGATGCGTTCGGTTTTCTTGGTCATGCTACTTCCCCTCTTTCTTCTTTGGGGTCCTGTACACTTTGATCGCCACGTCCGGGCAGATCTGGGCGCAGGATGCGCAGCCGGTACATTTGTCCTTGTCGGCCTCGGGCACCTCGGCGACCTTGTAGCCGCTGACGTTGAACCGGTCAGACTGGACGATGATGTCGACGGGACAGACGGTGGTACAGAGCAGGCAGCCCTTGCACCGGTCTTCCCGGACCTCGATTCGAGACATGTATTGCTCCAGTTCTGTTAGTAATAATGAAAAGTTGCCGCGTTTACAGGATGAGCATCGCGTCCCCGTAGGAGAAGAATCGAAAATTGTTTTCCAGGGCGAACGCGTATGCTTCCAGAATCGTTTTTCTGCCAGCAAGAGCCGAGATCATAATGATGAGCGACGATTCTGGCAAATGGAAGTTCGTCAGAATACCGTCGATAACCTGGAAAGTATACCCCGGGGATATGAAGATGTCGGTTTCTCCACGGAATTGACGTATGGAGCCGGCCTCGCGGACCATGCCTTCCAGGGTGCGGGCGCTGGTGGTGCCCACGGCGATGACCGGCCGCCCTTCGGCCTTGGCCCGGCGGATCGCCTCGGCCGTCTCCTCGCTCACCTCGATGTATTCGGCGTGCATGCGGTGGTCGCGGATGTCCGGGCAGCGCACCGGGCTGAAGGTCCCGTAACCCACGTACAGGGTCACCTCGGCCCACTCGATGCCCTTGGCCCGGATGCGTTCGCGCAGTTCCGGGGTGAAGTGCAGGCCCGCGGTGGGCGCGGCCACGGACCCGGTCTTGGCCGTGTTTGAGTAGGTGGTCTGGTAGCGCTCGCGGTCCGCCTCGCCGTCCGGGCGCTTGATGTACGGCGGCAGGGGCAGGTGCCCGTGGGTGTTGAACAGATTGGTCAGGTCGCCCTTCCAGCGCAGGGTGACCTGCCAGCGGCCAAACTCACCCGGCTCTTCGGCGGTCAGGGAAAAGTCGTCGGCAAAGGACACGTCCGTGCCCTGTTTGGGGCCCTTGGAGGCGCGCAGGAGGCCTTCGGCGCGGGCGGTGAACCAGCCGCCCTCCTCGCTCGGTTCGATCAGCGGCAGGGGCGTGAGCAGGAGGAACTCCACCTGGCCGCCGGTGGGCTTGCGCCCGAATATGCGCGCCGGGATGACGCGCGAGTTGTTGGCCACCAGCAGGCAGTTGTCCGGCAGGTAGTCGAAAAGGTCCGTGAACCGGGCCGGGGTCAGGGTGTCGGCGGCGCGGTCCAGGACCAGGAGCCTGGAGCCGTCCCTGCGCGCGGCCGGTTCCTGGGCGATGCGGTCCTCGGGCAGGTCGTAGTCGTAGCTCGACAGGCGGTAATCTTCGGGTATTGCCATAAAATATATGTCCACTCTCGTTGTTGGACCCGGTTGTACAACACCTGGAATTTCAACGGAATCTTTTTCTTTTACAATGATATCGGGCAGCTAGCCCAAGGTTGTGTCATTTGCCGCCAGGGGCTTGATATTGGCCGGATTCATGGTATTTCATATGCATGAATTGGCTTTCCGTGGCTGAGATAGCCAAACGCACCCGCATCCCCGCACCGACAGCGCGTCGGTATGCCGCCCTGTTCAAGGACTTCCTGGGGGGCCGGAAGGTCGGCCGCGTGACCAAATACCCGGAGGAATCCGGGGTCATTTTCGAGCGTATCTCCCGGCTGTACGGCGACGGTCTGGTCACCAACGAGATCGACGACAGGCTGCGCAGCGAGTTCCCCCGGACCATCGAGGTGGAGCACACCCCGGCCACCGCACAGGGCGGTATGAACGACGGGTTCGCCGACCTGGCGTGCACCTTCAACGACGTCCTGTCCCGGGTGACCTCCTGCATGGAGGTCATCGCGGACCAGAAGTCCATCATCGAACGGCAGCAGGACGACATCCACAAGCTCAAGACCGCCTTCGTGCTCCTGGCCCGCAGTCAGAAGCGCATCAAGCAGCTTCCCGCCGGACAGGCCGTTCTGCCCGAGGAGATCCTGGAGCAGACCAAGGCGCTGGAAGAGAAGGACGCCGAGATCGAGGAGATGGCCCTGAAGCTGACCTTCGACACCTCGGACATCAAGGCCAAGCTCCAGATCCTGGAGAGCGAGCTCGTCCGGCTGCGCAAGGACCGGCGGGACATGGAAAGATATCTGCAGGACAAGATCGACCGGCTCAAGGAAGCCGCATCCTGAGACCGACAGTAAACGATTTCACCACATATACGTAGGGAGGAAACCATGCGTTCTTTCATCAAATTTCTTTTGCCGCTCATGCTCGTCGGCGCGCTCGCCGCCTGCACCACCACGTCCACGTCTTCCTCCTCGGGGTCGGACCAGCCGGCTGCCCAGAACTATCAGGAGCCGGATTATTATCTGGACTTCGACGACATCATGATCCCCAAGGAGATCGAGTACCAGAACGAGGGGTCCTACAAGCTGGACAACACCAAGTTCCGGGCCTCGATCATGAAGTTCAAGGGCCGCGTGGAGATCCCCGAACTGGTCCAGTACTTCATCAACAACATGACCAAGGACAACTGGACGCTGGTGTCCAACAACAAGGCCAGCTCGGTCCAGTTCCTGACCTTCGAGAAGTACAACAAGAGCTGCGTCATCGAAATCGACGACACCTTCGCCTCGGCCACCACGACCATCTTCGCCGTGGAGGTCAAGGACGCCGGCGACCTGAAGAAAAAGTAGTATGCAGCCCCACTACGGTTTCAGCGGTTTCATGGGCAAGCGCGTCCATCTGGGCGTGACCGGCTCCATTGCCGCGTTCAAGGCGGTCGACCTGCTGCGCCTGCTCCAACAGGCCGACTGCATGGTCTCGGCCACCCTGACCGATGCGGCGACCCAGTTCCTCACCCCGCTCTCCTTCGAGGCCCTGGGGGCGTCCCCGGTCTACACCGGCATGTTCAGCGAGGCCCCGGACGCGGACACCGCCTTCGGGCATCTAGAACCCGGCCAGACGGCGGACGTGATGCTCATCGCTCCGGCCACGGCGAATATCATCGCCAAGCTCGCCTTCGGCCTGGCCGACGACATGCTCTCCTGCCAGGCTTTGGCCTTCCCCGGCCCCAAGATCGTGGCCCCGGCCATGAACCCGCGCATGTGGGCGGCCCCGGCCACCCAGCGCAACTGGGCCATGCTCGAAGAGCTCGGCTATACCCGTGTGTTCCCGGAGGCCGGTTCCGTGGCCTGCGGCGACATCGGCACCGGACGGCTCGCCCCGGTGGACGAGATTTTCCTGGCCACCCTCAAGGCCCTGGCTCCGCAGGACCTGGCGGGCAAAAAGATCCTGGTCACCCTGGGGCCCACCCGCGAGCCCTGGGACGCGGTCCGTTTCTGGTCCAACCCGTCCAGTGGGACCATGGGCGCGTGCATGGCCATGGCCGCGTACCTGCGCGGAGCCGACGTGACCGTGGTGGCCGGGCCCACCTCCCTGAATTTCCCCTGCGATGTGGCCGTGGTCTCGGTGACCACCGCCCGGCAGATGTATGAGGCCTGTACCGACCTGTGGCCCGCCATGGACGTGGCCTGCCTCTCGGCCGCCGTGGCCGACTACCGTCCCGTGCCCTTCGGCGAGACGAAGTTCAAGAAGACGGCTTCGGCGGGCGCGGGCATCACCGTGGAGTTCGAGACCAACCCGGACATCCTGAGGAGCCTGGGCGAGTGCAAGCGCGACGGCCAGAAGCTCATCGGCTTTGCGGCCGAGACGGACAATCTCCGCGAGGAGGCGGCCCGCAAGCTTGCGACCAAGAACCTCGATCTCATCGCGGCCAACAACATCGCCAAGGCGGGCAGCGGCTTCGGCGTGCCCACCAACGAGATGTTCGTGCTGGACGCCAAGGGCCGCAAGGAACAGTGGCCGCAACTGCCCAAGACCGAAGTGGCGTGGAGACTATGGGATCACCTTCTGCTCGACTGAACGTGCGCGCGAGCCTGCGCCCCTGGGTCGAGTCCGGGCTCGAGTTCGTCTACGCCCCCGGCGGCCTGACCGCCGTGGCGCAGCCTGAACCCGTCCAGGAGCGGCCTTCCAACCAGGCGGCTGCGTATGACGCCCGGCCCGACCGCCCTGCTCCGCAGCAGCCTCGGCAGCCGCAGGCGCAGCCAGGCCGACCCCAGGCCCAACCTGCGGCCACGCAACGGCAGGCCGCTGAGCCCTCCCCGGCCCGCGCGCCCGGACAGGCCCCGAATTTCCTGGCCCCGTGGTCGTCCTTCCTGCGTTTCACCAAACCGGACGCGCGGGTGGTCATGACCTACATGGAGCTCGGCCTTGACCTGGGTGGGCAGTCCGACCCCAGGCGGCGGGCGGTGCTCAAGAATCTCCAGGCGCACTTGAAGTGGCCTCCGGGCACGATCAACTTCTGGCCCGTGTCCGCGCTGGTGAACGGCGCGCTGCAACCGGACACTTCCATGTTCTGGCGCGGGTGGGAGCTGTGGCATACGCCGCACGTGGTCTGCTTTGGGGACGAGGCCCTGAAGGTCATCCTGCCCGACGCGGACCTGCAGCCCGTGACGCACCTTCTGGAGAACGTCATCGTCCACAAGCTGCCGCCCATCACCCGGCTCATCGACATGCTGCCCCATGAGCAGCAGATGGCCGTGGACTCCATCGTCAACATCCGGCTGTAGGATGGCGGAAGGGGTCGGAGCGCCGGATTTCGCGCATATTTCGCTTTTGACGCGAAAAGGCTCTTTCGGCAGGCCGCAAATCGCTTTTCCCGCGAAAATCGCGCACCCGGCGATTTTCGCAGAAAGACCGCAAGCCCCCGGCTGACAAGGCTTCCTGCGCTGTGTGTCGAGGAAGCCGTGCCCATAGGCACTATTTCGACAAGGGCACTCATTGAGCAGTTCGAAAAGCGAATATTGCAAACTTGCTCTCGGGGCATGGAGTGGTGTAAGAGACCGGTGATCCACGCATAGCGTTGACTCCCGGTACGAAATACCGCAAGACAACCACCTGACCAACAACAGGATAAGGACCATTCATATGAAGATACTTGTGACCGGAGCCGCGGGCTTCATCGGCTTTCATCTTTCCAGGCGCTTGATCGGTGAAGGCCATGAGGTCGTCGGGCTGGACAACCTGAACGACTACTATGACGTGAACCTGAAGAAGGCCCGCCTCAAGATTCTCGAGGAAAGCCCCCTCTTTAAGCACGTCAACATCAACCTCGAGGATGCCGAGCCCATGGCCGGGCTCTTCAAGGCCGAGCAGTTCACGCACGTGGTCAACCTGGCCGCTCAGGCGGGTGTCCGCTACTCCATCGAGAACCCCAGGTCCTACGTCGACTCCAACGTTGTCGGCTTCCTGAACATCCTGGAAGGCTGCCGCCACAACGGCGTGGAGCACCTGGCCTACGCCTCCAGCTCCTCGGTGTATGGTATGAACACCAAGATGCCGCTCAACCCGCACGAAGCGGTCGATCATCCCATGAGCCTGTACGCGGCCACCAAGAAGGCCAACGAGATGATGGCCCACTCCTATTCGAACCTGTACAACCTGCCCACAACCGGGCTGCGTTTCTTTACGGTCTATGGACCGTGGGGTCGTCCGGACATGGCGCTGTTCCTGTTCACCAAGAACATCATCGAGGAAAAGCCCATCAACGTCTTCAACTACGGCAAGATGCGCCGCGATTTCACCTACATCGACGACATCGTCGAGGGCGTGGTCCGGGTCATGAAGCGCACACCCGCTCCCAACCCAGATTGGGACGGGGATCATCCCGACCCGTGCACCAGCTCGGTGCCCTACCAGATCTACAACATCGGCAACAACACAGTTGTGGAGCTCTCCCGGTACATCGAGGTCATCGAGGAAGTAGTCGGCAAAAAGGCCATCTACAACTACATGCCCATGCAGGCGGGCGACGTTCCGGCCACTGAGGCGGACGTCTCCGACCTCCAGAAGGACGTCGGGTTCAAGCCCAATACCACTATCGAGGAAGGCATCCGCAAGTTCATCGAGTGGTACAACGAGTATTACGGGAAATAGCAAATGATCATCACGATCATCACGACCATCAGGGCGGCGTCAGCCGCCCTTTTTTGTGTCTTTTTTGCTCATTTCCGGCCTCGACCCTTGCCTTTGTTTTTCATTCAGCCTACGACATTTGAAACGGCAAGAGGACATTGTTTCACGTGAAACACTCCTGGTTTTCGGGGAAATGTTTCACGTGAAACAGGCGACGGAGTCTCGAACGCATCAAATGCAGCTCGAAAGCGAGGGTCATGTGGCGAGAAGAATCGTGATTGCGAATCAAAAAGGCGGTGTAGGCAAGACCACCACCGCCATCAACCTGGCGGCATCCCTGGCTGTGATGGAAAAGCGGGTGCTCCTGGTGGATTGCGACCCCCAGGGTAACGCCTCCAGCGGGCTTGGCTTCTACCCAGGCGACAAGCGTGAGAACATCTACAGCGTGCTTTTCGAGCCGAAGAACGTCGGCAAGGCCATCTACCAGACCGGGGTGCCCTTCCTCGACATTCTGCCGGGAACGCAGGATCTGGTCGGCGCGGAGATCGAGCTGGTGGACAAGTTCGGCCGGGAATTCTACCTGCGGGAGCTCATCGACCAGGTGGACGACCAGTATGATTTCATTCTCATTGACTGCCCCCCCTCTCTCGGGCTGCTGACCGTCAATGCCCTGTGCGCGGCAAATGAGCTGCTCGTGCCGTTGCAATGCGAGTATTACGCATTGGAAGGCATTGCGCAGTTGCTCATGACCTACGAGCTGGTACGCAAACGGCTCAATCAGGATCTCAATATTCTGGGGGTGGTCCTGACCATGTACGACTCCAGGAATCGGCTGTCGTGGCAGGTGAAGAACGAGGTGCGCAAGGCGTTCCCCCAGCACCTTTTCGAGACCATCGTCCCGAGAAACGTACGGCTTTCCGAGGCGCCGAGCTTTGGTAAACCGGTGATCAACTACGATATCAAGTCGCGGGGTGCGGAGGCGTATCTCGCCCTGGCTCAGGAAGTGGAGAGAAGCTCCACAGCCGGGGCTTAGGAAGGTTCTTTAACAGCCGCGCCGCACCGTGATGAACGGGCGGCGCGAACGTGAGCAAACGGCGATCAGTACCGCCCTTCTTTGGAGGTAAGCTTCTCTTCCATGTAGGGGGTGCATTCGGTAACGATCTCGTCCTTGAAGTGCTTCTTGACCACCTTTGCCTGGCACTTCGTGCACTTGAAGGCGACCAGTCCGGCAAGATTGGCGCTGGTCAACCGGAACAGACGAGGATCGTCCTCGGCCCAGTTCTCGGTTTTGCTGCCGCAGTTTTCGCAGGCCACGTCCATGTCGACCGGGTACGGAAAATCCCAGTACTGGGTCAGCATTTCCCATTCGGCCGTGGGCTCCGGCTTTTCCTGGACGACCGGGGTTTCTTCGACGCCGAGCGCGGTCATTACCTGGTCGCGCACCGCAGTCCAGGCCTCGGCGGTCAGCAGTGCGCCGATGAGGTTGCCGTCCTTATCGAAAAGCTCGTTGATCTGATCGGACATATTCGCTCCATTGGGTTATCTTCGGGGCGTTATAGGCACTCAAGCCTTTTTGAGCAAGGATTGAATTACAAGCGAGACAGGAGTGATATATGACATCGACTAACAGGGGTTTGGGCCGAGGGTTGGATGCGTTGCTGGGCGGCGTGCGCGAGGACGAGAAGGTCACTTCCGACGCCGCCGAGGTGCGCCTGATCCCGGTGGGGGCCATCACCCCCAACCCGCACCAGCCCCGGCGTGAGTTCTCCGAGGACGCGCTCAACGATCTGGCCGCGTCCATCGAAACGCGCGGCGTGCTCCAGCCCGTGCTGGTCCGCCCTCTGGGCGGCGGAAACTACGAACTGGTGGCCGGAGAACGACGGCTGCGGGCCTCCAAGAAGGCCGGGCTGACCGAGATCCCCTCTCTCATCCGGGAGATGACCGACCAGGAGAGCCTGGCCATCGCGCTCATCGAGAACCTGCAGCGCGAGGACCTGAATGCCGTGGAAGAGGCGCTCGGCTACCAGCGCCTCCAACAGGAGTTCGGGCTGAGCCAGGAGGAACTGGCCCGCCAGGTGGGCAAGAGCCGCTCGGCCGTGGCCAACTCCTTGCGCTTGCTCAATTTGCCGGAGTCCGTGCAGGCCGCCATCCAGCAGAACGTGCTGTCCGCCGGGCACGGCCGGGCGATTATGGCCGTGGTCGACTCCGAACCGCAGGCCGAGCTCCACCGCCGTATCGCGGAGAACGGATTGACCGTGCGCCAGGCGGAAGCCCAGGCCTCCTTCTATAAGCAGAACGGCAGGCTCCCCGGCGCGGATGAAATCGGGTCCACGCCCTCCTCCCGGCAGGCCAAGGCAGAGCCCAAGCCCCTCGACCCCCGGCTAGAGTCGCTCCAGGGTGAGCTTTCCGATATGTTGGGACTTACGGTTAGAATCTCCGGATCGCCGGAAAAAGGCAAGTTGACGGTGAGTTATACCGCTGAAGATGATTTGCGGTCCGTTGCGGAAAAGTTCGGGGTCCAGTTCGCCTAGGGGCGCGGCTCGGCATCGGGTCGCCGCAAGCGGCCGATCATGAGCGCCAAATGATCCAAAGTGATCACGCCATCGGCTCGCGAGCGGACAAGGCCGCCCTCCCAGGGCGATGGTGATCTGATAAAAACTTGAACCAACAGCAGAATAACATTGGTTGTTTACAATATGTCACATGAAATGATTCTGGAAGCCGTCAAAGCCCTCAAGGGGCACAAGGTCATGATCATAGGCGACCTCATGCTGGATCATTACCTGATCGGCGGCGTGGAGCGCATCTCCCCCGAAGCGCCCGTGCCGGTGGTCCAGGTGAAGGACGAATCCTACCTTCTGGGCGGCGCGGGCAATGTGGCCCGCAATATCGCGGACCTGGGCGGCAAGCCGCTGCTCATCGGGGCCGTGGGTACGGACCGCAACGGCGAGGTTCTCGAGGATCTCTGCGGCCAGGCGGGCCTGAGCACCCGGCTCATCCAGGACAAGGAGCGCCCCACCACGGTCAAGACCCGGATCATCGCCCACAACCAGCAGGTGGTCCGCGTGGACCAGGAACGCGTCGGCCCGCTCTCCTCCGCCGAGATGGACACCCTGTTCGTCATCCTCGAAGAGAATCTGCCTGATTATCCGGTGATCATCCTGTCCGACTACGGCAAGGGATTCATTTCCAGGGAGTTCATGGACCGCTTCATGCCCATGGTCCAGGGCCGCTCCACCCCGCCGCTGGTACTGGTCGACCCCAAGACCGTGAACTACGATCTCTATCAGAACGTGGACCTGCTGACCCCCAACACCAAGGAGGCCAGCGAGGGCGCGAACCTGCCGGTGTCCGGCCGCGAATCCATCATCGAGGCGGGCCGGGCTATCTTCAGGCGGCTTCACTGCCGGAACCTGCTCATCACCCTCGGGCCCGACGGCATGGCCCTGTTCGAGGGCGAAGGATACATCCGGCACATCCCGACCTTCGCGCGCAAGGTCTTCGACGTCACGGGCGCGGGCGATACGGTCATCGCCACCACCGCTTTGGGGCTGGCCGCAGGCATGGACCTGCTGACCGCCTGCACCCTGGCCAACTACGCAGCGGGCGTGGTCGTGGCCCAGGTGGGCGCGGCCACGGCGAGCCCCGCCGATCTCGAGGAAACCGTCAACGAACTGCCGGAACCCCAGGTGACCTACTGGCAGGAATGACCGATTGTCAGCTGGGTCGCAATACGGAGTGAATTACAATGAAACATCTCGATTTCATTACTAAAATTCCGAATCTCGGGACGCCCAAGATCAAATCGCCCCTCAAGGGGGCGCGGTTCGTGGACGATTCGAGCCCGGCCACGCTGATGCTTACCTCCGGCGAGTTGACCGAACTGGACACCGATGTCCTGCAAAAGGACTTTGAAAAGGCCGGTCCGCGCGAGCGCGTCTATTTCGACACATCCAAGGCCCGGTGCGCCATCGTTACCTGCGGCGGTATCTGCCCGGGCATCAACGACGTCATCCGGGCCATCGTGCACGAGGCCCACTACCACTACGGTGTCCGGCACGTGCTCGGCATCACCAACGGGCTGCGCGGCTTCATCCCCAAGTACGGCTACGACGTCAAGGAACTCACCCCGGACACGGTCTCGCACATCCACCAGTTCGGCGGGACCATCCTCGGCTCTTCGCGCGGCCTTCAGGACCCCGAAGAGATTGTCGATTCCCTGGAGCGCCTGAACATCAACGTGCTCTTCGTCATCGGCGGCGACGGGGCCATGCGCGCGGCCAAGTCCATCGTCAACGCGGTGTCGGCGCGCAAGCGCAACATCGCCATCATCGGCATCCCCAAGACCATCGACAACGACATCAACTTCATCACCCGCTCCTTCGGCTTCGATACCGCCGTGGAAAAGGCCGCAGAGGTCATCCAGTGCGCCCACGTGGAGGCCACCGGCATCGACATGGGCGTCGGCCTGGTCAAGCTCATGGGCCGGGAGGCGGGTTTCATCGCGGCCCAGGCCACCCTGGCCATGCAGGAGGTCAATTTCCTCCTGGTCCCGGAACAGCCCTTCACCCTGGCCGGGCCGGGCGGTCTGCTCGAAGCAGTGGAATCACGGCTCAAGGCCCGCAAACACGCCATCATCGTCTGCGCCGAGGGCGCGGGCCAGGATTTGCTCGGCGGCGAGATCGAACGGGACCCCTCCGGCAACCCGAAGCTCGGCGATATCTGCGGATTGCTGGTGGACCAGCTTGAGGAATACGCACTGGCCCGGGGCTTCGAGATCAATGTAAAATTCATCGATCCCAGCTACTTGATTCGATCCGTCCCGGCCAATGCGGGCGACCGGGTTTACTGCGGGTTTCTCGGCCAGAACGCCGTGCACGCAGCCATGGCCGGCAAGACCGGCATGGTCGTGTCCCGACTCAAGTCCAGCATGGTTCACCTCCCCCTGGATCTCGTGGCCACCGAACGCCGCCGCATCAACATCAACTCCGACTGGTGGTCCTCCGTCATGGAAGCCACCGGCCAGCACGAATATCTGAAGTAGTTGGTGCGGAGCCTCCGGCGGCCGGGGGAAGGGGAGAGGGAAACCCTTTGGGAAAAGGGTTTCCCTCTCCCCTTCC
>NZ_JBGLYH010000084.1:0-13656 GCF_041414475.1 Pseudodesulfovibrio karagichevae | reverse complement strand
CTGCTCGGCGTCCTGCCCGCCACCGGTTCCGGGGGCCTGATCAGGCCCCCGGAACCGGTGGACGAACAATAAAAGTGTTACCCATGTACCCGGGCAGAAGTGTTACCCATGTTTCCGGTTGCACAAAGCCCTTCTCAAAGGGTTTTTCCTTCCCCTTCCCCCGGCCGCCGGAGGCATTCTTATCTGCCCAACCGGAGCACCCTCCCGGACGGGGTGGGGGTGTCCGGGCGAACGGGACGATGTGGGCGGCGGGCTACCGGTCACATTTTTTAACGGATACTTCCCTGAAGTTGATGGAGAGGGCTCGTTCATCCTCTGAGGACGGATCGACGTTGCGGGGAGAAAAGCTTTTTTCGACGGCGAAGCGAATTACATCATGGGGGTGCATCGTTTTGCATAGTGATATGTTTTCGACGCCTTCCTTCAGGGCGAACCGTATGGCCTGGTCGTCTGTACGAATGATCAACGAATTGTCTTTTATCGTGTTCACAACAGTAAAAGATATTTCGTATCTTCCGTCATCGCCCGTAAAGCACAGACTGAAGTCGTTTCCCGTCCAATTGTCGGCGAATATCCCTTTGGCCATGAAAGCAGGGGAAAGGGTGCGGCCAAAGCCCGAGCAGCTTTTTGCCGCGTTCTGTCGTATTTTCGCGTTCAGTTCAACAATATAGGGATAGTATTGCAACGGATGCATGTCCTGATCGAAGACGTCGCCTCCTTGTTCGTGGCCGTACAATGCGACGGACTTTATGACCAAGTCCTTTTTCCCGACGTTCACGATACGCAAATCCCCTCCGGAGGAGATGGTGTTCACGCTCATGCGCGTCGTCGGCGTATCCTTGTCGGCCTCGTGAATCAGTTCTTCTTGATTGAAGAAAGCCCTGGCCGTGCCGGATGAAATATCGAGTTTCAAGGACGTTTCGGGGGCGCTGAGCGTACCCGTGACGGTTCCCCGCACGGTCTGTTCGATATACCCGCCGGGGGGGATGATCACACCGCCGTCAGGGCTTTTGCGCGCTTGGTTGAACGTCCAGTACAACCCGACCGGTTCGAGCAAGAGGGGGTCGGCAATGACGTTGTGACGGTAGTTCTTGAGCGTCCACAAGGCATAGCCGTGAAATTTACTCGGAATCCTCTCGGCAATTCCTTGCAGAAAGGCCTTCATCTCCTGTGGCGCAATATAGTCGTTGTTGTCGGTGCCATATGTGTTGTCGACGATGTTCATTTGATCGAGCCAGACATGAGAGGCGTCGCCCAGCACTGTCCCCAGCTTCGCAATGAGCCAGTCGACCGATTTGAGCGCCTTGTCCGCCGTCAAGGGCTGCCCCGTGTTCGTTGCACCGTAGTACGGAGCCCAATATGCGATAGGGGCGGCATCATGCAGCTTGTACATCTTTTCGTGTCCAAGCCATTCCAGCTTGCCGTCCACCCGTTTGGGGTCACTGTCCACACGGACCTCGAAGCTGTAATTCTTCAGGACACGCTGGATCGACTCATGCAGCGCCAGAATCCGGTCGTCGAACCAACTGACGAAAACTTCATAATTCTGTCCGTTCCTGACGATATCCTTGGCCTTGTATCCCGTCTGCGCCTCGAATGCCTCTCTGAGGTCAACTCCTCTCCCATGCTGATCGAAAAACATCTCTTCGATGATGAGAAAGTCTTCCCAGGAGCCGAAGAAGCCTTTTATCGCCGAATGCCGATCGGCGAAGGTTTTCATCCTCACGAGAAAGGCGTTCCACGCCTCCCATTGCGTCCGCTCCAGAAAAATACGCTCCTGGCGATCTTCGATGCTGTCTCTTTGTGTGAGATTCCAGTAATACGGCATCCGGATATACACATCCAGGCCGATCTTCTCCGCAGCCCCCACGATAGCCGACATCTTGTCGAATGCCCTTTGGTTGTATGTACCTATCGCCGGTTCATAATCGCCCCAACTCGCGACAAGAACGACGGTATTGAACCCCATATCCGAAATCCGCTGGAAATCGGGCAGTGCTTTTTGGGGATCCACGGAGGAGAGAAAACCGACAGGCCAATCATTCTTGGCGAACCCGAAATAATGTGTGCCGATAATCGGCTGATTCGTGTCCTGAGTGGGCTCGGCCATGTCAAAAAAAGAAGACCCGGCCATTGCTGTGCTGCACAATGCCAACGAGCATGCGATGAACAACGAGAAAAAACGATTGGTGAAACAGTGCATCTTAAATATTCCCCTCGCGGCGTTGTTCGGAAGAAACAACGCACGGCACATGGGCATCAACAAGATTATGGCGGAAAACAAACAGTCGATGGCCGTTTTTTCCGCGGTCACGGGCGGCATGGATATCTCAAACGGAGAAAAACACGATTCCTGAAAAAGGGAAAAGGACATCCTCCATTTCATTCCTCAGGGGCTATATCATCCGAACCCCTCTCCTGACAAATCGTAACTGCCACTAGTTTAAGTGTTTCCGGCCGTTTTGCAGACGCCCCTTCCAACCGCTCCGGACACCCTGAACGGGCATGGCGTCCGGCTGCTGAACGCCGCCTCCGCCGCTTACCTGCGTCCATGCGGAGTGTTGCGCTCGGTCACCCTCTCCGCTCAAGACATTCGGATCACATGAATTTTCCGTGAATGCGAGGGAACCCGCGCGCTCGCACATCCGCGAAGCGGCGACAAAAAGTTTAGGAACGGATGGGGATGGGGGTCTGGGAGAAGGGGAAAGGAAAGCCCTATTCACAAATCTGCAGGACAGCAGATTTGGACCGCGCCTGATAAGGCGCGACCCCGAAGGGACGCAGGCCATGGACGGCCTGCGTCAAAGGGTTTTCCTTCCCCTTCCCCCGGCCGCCGGAGGCATTCCTGTCTGCCCAATCTGAGCACCCGCCCGGACGGGGTGGAGGTGTCCGGGGCGGTGGGGCCATGGAGGACGGCGCCGTTGACCATGACCAGGTCGATGCCGGTGGGGTGTTGGCGCGGTTCGGTGTAGGTGCCGTTGTCGCGCACGGTGTACGGATCGAGCAGGACGATGTCGGCGTGGTAGCCGGGCTTGAGCAGGCCGCGTCTGTCGATCTGGAAGGTCTCGGCGGGTTTGCCGGTCATCTTGCGGATGGCGGTTTCGAGCGGCATGACCTTTTCCTCGCGCACGTATTTGCCAAGCACGCGGGGGAAGGCCCCGTAGGTGCGCGGGTGGGGCGTGCCGCCGAGCAGGCCGTCGGTGCAGACGTTCATTTCCGGACGGGCCATGAACGCCTTGACGTGTTCCTCCAGGCCGTAGAAGTCGACCATGCCGACCGCGTTTTCTTCCTGGAGCAGGAGATCGAGGGCGGCTTCCAGCGGCGGCTTGCCGCGCATCTCGCCGAGCTGGACCAGGGTCTTGCCGATGGCGTCGGCGTTGGCCTGTGTTCGCGTGCTGGTGACGAAGATGCCGTCCACGCCCGCAAAGGCCACGAAGTTGTCCCAGCCGGGGATGCCCTGGCGGATGTCGCGGAGCATGCGGGCGCGGGAGTTCTCGTCGGCCAGGCGTTCCAGAAGCTTGTCCGTGCCGCCCGCGTGGGCCCACGGGGGCAGGATGGCCCCGAGCATGGTGGAGCCCGCCACGTAGGGGTACTGGTCGATGGTCACCTTGAGGCCTTCGTCGGCCGCCCGGTCGAGCAGTTCGAGGGCGGGCTCGAACTTGTCGGCGTTGTACTTGCCGCAGATCTTGAAATGCGAGAAGTGCACGTGCACGCCGGTGGTGCGGGCGATGTCGAGCACCTCGCTCATGGATTCGAGGATGGTGTCGGCCTCGCTGCGCTGGTGGATGACCAGCGGGCGGCCGAACTCGGCTGCCACCGAGCACAGCGCCTCCATCTCGGCCTTGTCCGCGTAGGTGCAGGGGGGGTAGATCAGCCCGGTGGACAGGCCGAAGGCCCCGGCCTCCAGTTCGCGCCGGAGCACGGCCTGGAGCAGGCGGAGGTCGCCGGGATTGGCCTGGCGGTCGTCCAGGCCCATAGCCTCCATGCGCACGTTGCCGTGCGGGGCCAGGTAGCAGAGGTTGGTGCCCGCGCCGGACCGTTCCAGACGCGACAGGTAGCCGTCGGTGGTCTCCCAGGTCCAGTCCAGGGTCTCGGACTCGCCTTCCAGGCCGCTCAGGTTCTTGCGCCAGGCCGGGATGTGCCGCTTGGGCAGGGGGGCCATGGAGATGCCGTCCTGACCCAGGATTTCCGTGGTCACGCCCTGGCGGATCTTGGGTAGGATGAACGGGTCCTCCATGACCACCAGGTCCGAGTGGGAGTGGGTGTCGATGAAGCCGGGGCAGACCACGCGGCCCTCGGCGTCGATGGTTTGGTCCGCCTCGGGGGCGGTCGGTCCCACGTGGGTGATGACGCCGTCCTCGACGCGCACGGAGCCCGGTATGGCCGGACTGCCGGTGCCGTCGACGATGCGGGCGTTTTCGATGCGGATGCTCATGGCGTGTCCTTGCGGGTTACTCGCAGGCGAGCAGGGCCTCGATGATGGCCTTGTAGCCTGTGGTGACCTTGTGCAGCTGGTCGACCTCGATGTGTTCGTCGATGGTGTGGGCCAGGTTTTCGCGGGACGGGCCGTAGCCCAGCGTGCGGATGCCCGCCTCGCCCGCGTAGTGGGAGCCGTTGGTGCAGAACGAGTAATGGGACAGGCCGGGGTTGAGCCCGGCCGCCTCGAGTCCGGCCAGGGTGGCGGCCACGAAGGGGGCGTCCTTGTCGAACAGCCAGCCGGGGAAGAACCGTTCGCCCTGGATGTGCACGCCGGTGTAGCATTTCTCGCGGCCCTTGGCGAAGTACGCCTTGGCCTTGAAGTCGGGGTTGGCGGCGGACAGCCGGGCGATGGCCTCGTTGATGGGGGCCAGGACCGACTCGGGGGTCTCGCCCACGAGCAGGCGGCGGTCATAGGTGGCCCGGCAGCCGCTGGGCACCACGGACGAGCCGGGGTAGGGCGTGGACTTGATGTCGGTGAGCACGCAGATGCCCTTGCCCAGGACGTCCTGGGAGGGAGCCTGAATCTTGTCGATTTCGCGGATCAGGTCGGTCATCAGGTGCACGGCGTTGACGCCCTTGTCCGGGTTGGCCGAGTGGGCGGGCACGCCCATGGTCTCGACCACGATCTCGGCCCGGCCGCGCTGGCCGATCTTCAGGTTCAGCTCGGAGGCCTCGCCGATGATGACGAAGTCCGGCTTGACCGCCTGGGATATCTCGCGCGCGGCGATGCCCTCGAAGAGCTCCTCGTGGACCACGCCGGCCACGCAGACCTCGCCCGCGAACTTGCCCCGGGTCTCCTTGGCGAACCATGCGGCGGCCCCGACCATGGCGGACAGGGCGCCCTTCATGTCCGAGGTGCCCCGGCCGTAGACCTTGCCGTCCACGATGTCGCCGCCGAACGGGGCCTGGGTCCAGGCCGCCGGGTCGGGCACCGGGACCACGTCCATGTGCCCGTCGAACAGGACGCATGGGCCGGGCTTGCTGCCCTTGATGCGGCCCAGGACGTTGCCGTAGCGGTCCACGGTGACGCGGTGGAATCCATTGGCCTCCATGGCGGCGGCCAGGGCCTTGGCCACGTCGCCTTCCTCGCCGGAAACGCTGGGCAGGGAGACCAGCTCCTGGCACAGGGCCACGCTCAGGTTGCAGTATTTATCCTTGTTCGGCATGTCGCCTCCCTAGCCCTCGAGCAGGCCGGTCTTGGCGTTGAATTCGTTGATCAGCCTGTCCACCTCGGGGGCCAGCTGCTGCACGTTCGTCCAGTAGCTCTCGTCGTACCACTGGGCCTGGATGTCCTCGAAGGCCATGCCCTGCTGTTCGATCCAGGTGTAGTACTTGAGGTTGTGGATGCGCTTGCGGTCGTAGTAGCCGAGCTCCTCCATGTTGTCGATGGTCGTGGCGGCCAGCATGCCCCGGGAGTAGGCGGCGTCCCTGGCGTCGTATTCGCCCTTCTCCTCGGTCAGCTCGGCCAGGCGGCTCTGGTACATCTCCATGGAGTCCGTGGCCACGGTCAGGACCACGTCGTCCGCGCCCAGCTCGTAGTACTTGGCGAACTTGACGGCCGAGATCATGTTGGCCACCGAGGAGATGCCGAGCAGGTGGAGGTTCTCGGCGATCCCGGCGGGCACGCCGTTCTCCTTAAGGGCCTCGATGCCCGCGGGCTCGTTGAACAGGCGGATGAGGTTCATGGGCACCTCGTCGTCCACGGCGATGACCATGTCGGTGTTGCGCACGTTGTGGACCCAGGGCACGTGCTTGTCGCCGATGCCCTCGATGCGGTGCGCGCCGAACCCGTTGTTCAGCAGGGTGGGGCACTGCAGGGCCTCGCAGGCGGCCACCTTGACGTTGGCGAAGTGCTGCTTGAGGTAGTCGCCGCTGGCTAAAGTGCCGCCGGAGCCGGTGGACAGGACCACGCCCCTGAAGTGCTTCTGGGCGTCGTCGGACAGGGACTCGATCAGTTCGGCCATGGCCCGGCCGGTCACGGTGTAGTGCCACAGGTAGTTGCCCATGTCGTCGAACTGGTTGAAGATCATGATGTCGTCGCCGGACTTGCGCAGCTCCCAGCACTTGTCGAAGATCTCCTTGACGTTGGACTCGGAGCCGGGGGTCTTGATGGTCTCGCCCGCCACCTTGGACAGCCAGTCGAACCGCTCCTGGCTCATGCCCTCGGGCAGGATGGCGATGGACTCGCAGCCGAGCAGGTTGGAGTCGTAGGCCCCGCCCCGGCAGTAGTTGCCGGTGGACGGCCAGACGGCCTTCTGCCTGCGCGGGTCGAACTGGCCGGTGACCAGGCGCGGGGCCAGGCAGCCGAAGGCCGCGCCGACCTTGTGGGCCCCGGTGGGGAACCACTTGCCGACGAGCAGGACGATGCGCGCATCCACCCCGGTCAGGGACGAGGGCAGCTCGATGTGGTTGACCCCGCCCCAGGCACCGCCGCTCGCGGCGGGCTCGTTCTTCCAGGAGATACGGAAGAGATTGATCGGATCGAGATCCCACAGTCCCACGGAGCTGAGCTTTTCCTTGATGGCGGCCGGAATCTTCTCCGGGTGGCACATCTGCTCCAGGGTGGGGATGATGATATTCTTTTCTTTCGCGCAGGCCAGGGCGCTTTCCAGGCCCTGCGGGTTGATGGTCAGGTCAAGCATGGTTGTCCTTCCTTTATTATGATTCTTGGTTTCGCATTGCGTTGTCCAGGGCGTCGAGCGTCGGAGCGATGACCGGGGGCTCGGCGTCGCAGGCCTTGATGGTCGCGTCCACGTCCTTGAGCCCGGAGCCGGTCACGAGCAGCACGCAGGTCTCGTCACGGGCCGCGAGGTCTTGGGCCAGGGCCGCATGCAGCCCGGCCAGGGGCGCGGCTCCGGCGGGTTCGGCGAACACGCCGGTCAGGCGGGCCAGTTCGGGGATGGCTGCGAGGATGGCCTCGTCGGACACGCGCAGGAAGGCCCCGCCCGTGCCGTTGACCGCGGCCAGGGCCTTGCGGCGGTCGCGGGGAAGCCCCGCGGAAATACTGTCGGCCACGGTGTGGGCCCGGATGGCCGGGAAGGTCACCGGGTCGGCGCCCTGCTCCCAGCAGCGGTACAGGAAGTCGCTGCCCTCGGCCTGGACGCCCATGAGCCGGGGCAGGCGGTCGATCCAGCCCAGCCGGAACATGTCCATGAACCCCTTGTGCAGGCCGGAGATGATGCAGCCGTCGCCCACGCCCACGAACACGGCGTCCGGGCACTGCCAGCCGAGCTGTTCGCATATCTCGAAGGCGGCGGTCTTCTTGCCCTCGGCCATGTACGGGTTGAAGCCCGTGTTGCGGTTGTACCAGCCGTACTTTTCGGCGGCCTTGAGGCACAGCTCGAAGGCGTCGTCGTAGCTGCCGTCCACCAGGAAGACCCTGGCCCCATAGGCCAGGAGCTGGGCCACCTTGGCCCTCGGGGCCGAGCGGGGCACGAAGATGGTGCAGGCCATGCCGCTTGCCGCGCACATGCCCGCCAGGGCGGCGGCCGCGTTGCCGGTGGAGGCCGTGGTGATCATGTCCGCTCCGGCCTCGCGCGCCTTCATCACGGCCAGGGCGCTGGCCCGGTCCTTGAGCGAGCCGGTGGGCTGGCGGGAGTCGTCCTTGACGTAGAGGGTGTCGAGGCCGACCGCTTTGGCCAGGCGGTCGGTCTTGTAGAGCGGGGTCCAGCCCACGGCTGCGGCCGGGGCCGGGGTGCCGGGCAGGACCGGCAGGAGCGGGCGGTAGCGCCACTGGCTGCACGTCGCGTCCCGGGCCAGGCTCTGGGGGGAAATTTGTCGCCCGATGGCGTCGTAGTCGTATTCGATGTCCAGGATGCCCTCGTTGCCGTGGTCCGGGCAGACGTAGTCCACCTCGCCGGGGAGGTAGGTCCTGCCGCAGATGGTGCAGCGCATTCCTGTGATGTGATCGGGCCTTGGTGTCTTGTTCATGTCTTCGCTTGCGGTTGGTATGGCCGGGCGGCGGGATGACCCCGCCGCCCGGCGTTCAGGCCTTGGGCCGTGTTACTTGGAGGCCTCTTTGATGGCTTCCAGGAACGAGTTCAGCATGGCCTTGCCCTCGTCGCCGAAGTGCTCTTCGAGGTACTTCATGACGGCCGGCTGGGAAGCAGCGCGGAAGCGCTCCTTCTCGGACTCGGGCAGGGTGTAGACCTCCATCTTGGTGGACAGGAAGGGCAGGCCGCGATCGGACGCCTCGATGGCGTTGGCGATGCCGCGGGAGACCACGATGGCGGTCTTGGCGGCGCTTTCGACGACCTGGCGCTCGGACGGGGTCAGGGAGTTGTAGAAGTCCATGTTCATCATCCAGACGTGGGGGGCGAACAGGTGGTTGGAAATGGTCAGGTACTTCTGGACCTCATACAGCTTGGCGAACTCGACGATGGGCACCGGGTTCATCTGGCCGTCGGCCACGCCGGTCTGCAGGGAGGTGTAGACCTCGGACCAGGCGATGGACACGGGCTGGCCGCCCAGGGAGGAGACGAGCATCTTGTGGGTGTCCAGGCCCATGGTGCGGATCTTCAGGCCCTTCATGTCTTCCAGGGTCTTGATCGGGCGCTTGGAGTTGGTGAACTGGAAGAAACCGCCGGAGTCGGAGAAGCCGAGGCACTTCATGCCGGTCTTGGCGGTGATGTCGCCAGCCAGCTTCTTGCCGAAGGGACCGTCGAAGACCTCATAGGCCACGGCGTGGTTGGGGAAGGCGAAGGGCACGTCGAGCACGGAGATCATGGGGTAGACGCTGCCCACCGCGCCCACGGAGTGCACGCCGAGCTGGATGATGCCGTCCTTGACCTGCTGGACCACTTCGGCGTCCTTGCCGAGCTGTCCGCTGGGGAATATCTGGACCTGCACCTCGCCGTTGGTGCCGGACTCGACCAGGTTCTTGAAGACCACGGCGGCCGCGCCGGACGGGTTGTCGAAGGCGCCGTTCTTGTTCAGGTGGTGCATCTTGATGACCTTGGCGGCCAGCGCACCCTGGGCCGAGCACAGCAGCAATGCCGCCACGGCGATCAGGACAGTCAGTTTTTTACCGATTCTCATAGGATCCTCTCATGGTTTGTTCCGCTACATGCCGAGCAGAAGGTTGGGGAAAAACATGGCCAGGTCCGTCCAGAAGGTGGTGAGGAAGAGCACCCCCACCTCCACGAGTATGAACGGCCACAGGGAAGCGCTGATGCGCTCGATGCTCTCCCCCGTGACCGAAGAGAGCACGAATATGCAGGCCCCCACGGGCGGGGTCATGAGCGATATGTTCAGGGTCAGGACGATCATCACGCCCGCGTGCACCGGGTTCATGCCGATGGCCTGGGTCAGGGTGCCGAGCATGGGCGTCAGGATGATCAGCGCCGCGTTGATGTCCATGAACATGCCGATGCCCAGGAGCAGGAGCAGGATCATGGCCTTGACCATCCACGGGGTGGTGGACAGGGACAGGAAGGCGTCCGCGATCTGCTGCGGGATCTGCATGAAGGTCATCCACCAGCTCAGGATCGAGGCCGAGGCGATGATCAAAAAGACCACGCCGGTGATCCGGGCCGTGCGGATGAGCATGTCCACGATGTCTTTGAAGGTCAGGTTGCGGTGGATGACCACGCCCACGAACAGGGCGTAGAAGACCGCGATGGCCGCCGCCTCGGTGGGGGTGACGATGCCGCCCAGGATGCCGCCCAGGATGATGGCGGGCATGATCAGGGCGAGCAGGGAGCCCTTGAAGGCGAAGATGATTTCCGTAAGGGACGGGCTGCCCTCCTTTTTGGGCAGGCCGAGCTTGCGGCCCAGCGCCACGATCAGCGCCATGCACACCAGGCAGATGAGCAGGCCCGGCAGGATGCCCGCCGCGAACAGTCCGGCGATGGACACGCCCGCGAGCGAGCCGTAGATGACCATCAGGTTGGACGGCGGGATGGTCGGGCCGATGATCGAGCCGGCGGCGGTGACCGCGCAGGCGAACGGGCGGGAATAGCCCTGCTTGACCATGGCCGGGACCAGGGTGTTGCCGAAGGCGGCCGCGTCCGACACGGCCGCGCCGGTCATGCCCGCGAAGAGCACGGAGGCGAGCATGTTCGAGTGGGCCAGGCCGCCGCGCAGGTAGCCCACCAGGGCGTCGGCCAGGTTGGCGATGCGCTGGGTCATGCCCACGCGGTTCATGATTTCGCCCGCCAGGATGAAGAAGGGCATGGCCATGAAGGTGAACAGGTTGAGCCCCTCGAAGAACCGCTTGGGGGCCATGACCAGGAAGTTGTCTCCGCCCACCTGGACCAGACCGACCACGCCCGCGATGCCGAGGACGAAGCCGATGGGCACGCCGACGAGCAGCAGGCCGAAGAAGATGATGGCGACGGTCAGCATCAGGCGGCCTCCTTCCTGGTGAACAGGGGGGCGACCCCGGCCGCGTCGCGGAGCATGACCGCTGCGATCTGGAAGGCCGTGAGCCCGGCGGTGACCGGCACGGCGGTGAAGGGCAGGAACATGGTCATGCCGAAGATGGTCGCGTACTGGTTCGCCCCGCCCTTGGCCATGGTCACCCCGTACCAGGTGAGGAACAGGAAAAAGGCCAGGCCGAGCAGGTCGAGGAGCATGCGCGCGGGCATCTGCCAGGAGAGCGGAAGCCGGGAGAAGACCAGGTCCAGGCCGATGTGCTCGCGCCGGTAGGCGCAGCAGGGCACGGCCAGGAGCGCGGCCCAGATCATGATGTAGCGGGCCAGCTCCTCGGTCCAGGTGGCTCCCAGGGCCAGGGCGTACCGTTCGAGAATTCCGAACCAGACCACGCCGATCATTCCGGCCACCAGAAGGGCGCAGACCCGTTCCAGGACGTAGTTCAGCCGGTAGGAGAACCGTTCCACGGAACCGGCCAGGCTGACGAAGGGGGGTGTTTTTTGTGTTTGCATAGTGTGTTTGGTTGAGGTGATGCCCCTATAGAGCAGATACCGTGCCAGCTCGGGGAGCCGTGGCGTGATTTTTTTGCCGTTTTGGTATTTTTTAATATCTCATTTTATACCAATGTGTTATCTGCAATATCTCCACCAGCCGCGATGAGGGGGGCTTGCTCGATATAACTTGAACCTTCGGTGGATTACGATTATGTCACAAGTGTTTTCATTTTGATACCGGCGGCCGCCTTGCCGCGCCGCCGGGCTAAAACGGCACGATGCCGGGTTGTTGCGGCCATCCGCCAATGGTTGCGGCGTAATGGCGGTATCGTTCTGATACGGGGAATGACGCCCCATCGGAGAGCGCGCAATGGAAGTGAACGTGGAGAACGTGCCCCAGGACCTGTGGGACATCAGCGGGGCCGCCACCAAATACGCGGCCGTTATCTCGAAGGTGCTGCGGGTGGACGTGGAGATCGTGGACGGCAACCTCTACCGGGTGGCCGGGACCGGGCGGTTTTCCGGGCTGGTGGGCAAGCAGATGTCGTCGGCCAGCGGAGTGTACCGCCAGGTGCTCAAGACCGGGCGGCCCCTGGTCATCCGCGAGCCCGGCTTCTCCGAGTTCTGCGCCGACTGCCCCAACTGGCAGTCCTGCGACGAGACCTTCGAGATGAGCACGCCCATCCTGTACAAGGGGGCCGTGGTCGGGGTCATCGGGTTCGTCTGCTTCACCGAGGAGCAGAAGGCCCACATCCAGGACAACTTCGAGGTCTTCTTCGACTTTCTGGCCCAGATGGCCGACATCCTGGCCTCCAAGGTGGTCGAGTCCATGGAGTACGCCCGCAGCCTGGCGCTGGGCCAGCTGCTCGAAACCGTGGTGGACAAGGTGGACGAGGGCGTGCTTCTGCTCGCCAAGGACGGGCGCATCGTCCGCTCCAACCGCGCGGCCCAGCAGATCCTCGACTTCCCCCTCGAAGGCCAGGACGCCATCACGGTCAAGCTCCGGCGCGGCGAAAACCGCCTGCTGCAATACACCGAATACACGGTCAACCTTCAGGGCCGGTCCCACGACGTGGCCGGGAACGAGTACCGCCTCCAGCACGGCGAGAGCTCCAGCATGTTCATGTTCCGCGACGCCCAGCTCATGCACGACGACGCCCTGCGCCTGGCCTCCTCCCACGAACGCCTCGGCCTGGACGCCATCCTCGGCACCTCGGACGTCATCGTCACCCTCAAGGAGCAGGTGGCCCGGTTCGCGGACTCCAATTCCTCGGTGCTGGTCACCGGCGAGTCCGGCACCGGCAAGGAGCTCGTGGCCCGCGCCCTGAACGAGGAAGGCGGCCGCAAGGAAGGGCCGTTCGTGGCCATCAACTGCGGGGCCATCCCCGAAACCCTGCTGGAAAGCGAGCTCTTCGGCTACGTGGGCGGCGCGTTCACCGGGGCCAACCCCAAGGGCAAGATGGGCCGGTTCGAACAGGCCAACGGCGGCACGCTCTTCCTGGACGAGATCGGCGACATGCCCCTGCACCTCCAGGCCAAGCTGCTGCGCGCCCTGGAACAGCGCGAGGTCACCCGGCTCGGCTCCACCCAACCCACGGCCATCGACGTGCGCGTGGTCTCGGCCACCAACCGCAACCTCGAGGAGATGGTCCACAACGGCACCTTCCGCGAAGACCTCTTCTACCGCCTCAACGTCATCCCCATCCACATCCCGCCCCTGCGCGAACGCCCGCGCGACATCCACCTGCTGTGCAAGGTCTTCCTCGAACAGAGCATGGACCGCCTGGACAAGGAGATTTTGACCATCAAGGAGTCCTTCTGGTCGGCGGTCAGCGAATACCACTGGCCCGGCAACGTCCGCGAACTGCAGAATTCCATCGAGTACGTGGCCAACGTGGTCGACTCCCCGGCCGTCATCACCCGCGAAACCCTGCCCATCAAGGTCCGGTCCGGCGTGCGCGAGTCCGAATACGCCGACTACAACCTCGACACCATGGAACGCACCCTCATCCAACAGGCCCTCAAGGCCTTCGGCGACGAAACCGGCACCAAGGCCGCAAAGGAACGCGTGGCCCAAAAACTCGGCATCGGCATCGCTACGCTGTATCGCAAAATCAAGAAGTACGGGTTGGAATAGCCTCCGGCGGCCGGGGGAAGGGGGAAAGGGAACCCTTTGAAAAGGGCTTCCCTGTGCAACCGGAAACATGGGTAACAGTTCTGCCCGGGTACATGGGTAACACTTTTATTGTTCGTCCACCGGTTCCGGGGGCCTGATCAGGCCCCCGGAACCGGTGGCGGGCAGGACGCCGAG
>NZ_JBGLYH010000083.1:0-14084 GCF_041414475.1 Pseudodesulfovibrio karagichevae | reverse complement strand
GGGAAAGCCCTTTCCAAAGGGTTTCCCTCTCCCCTTCCCCCGGCCGCCGGAGGCATTCCTAGACGTTGAAGCGAAACTCGATGATATCGCCGTCGTGGACGATGTATTCCTTGCCCTCCAGGCGCGCCTTGCCCGCCTCCTTGACCTTCTTGAAGTCGCCGTAGGCCAGGAAGTCGTCAAAGCCGATGACCTCGGCGCGGATGAATCCCTTTTCGAAATCCGTGTGGATGACGCCCGCCGCCTGGGGCGCGGTGGAGCCCGCGCGCAGGGGCCAGGTGCGGCATTCGTCCTCGCCCGCCGTGAGGAAGGAGATCAGGCCGAGGAGCTGGTAGGTCTTGGCTATGACCTTGTCCAGGGCGGACTCGGTGATGCCCAGGTCGCTCAGGAATTCTGCCTTTTCCTCGGGATCGTCGATCTCGGCCAGCTCGCGCTCGAGCTTGGCGGCCACGGCGATGTGGGCCATGCCGGGGGTGTCCTCGGGCAGCACGCGGTCCGCCTCCTCGCCCTCGGGGCAGTTCCAGGCGTAGAGGATGGGCCGGGCCGAGAGAAATTTGTAGCCCTTGAGTTCGGGCAGGGTGCTGATTTCGGCGTCCGTGCGCAGGGGGCGTTCCTCTTCGAGCAGGGCGAGCGCCCGCTTCAGGGCGGCCTCCTCCTTGGGGTCCACCAGGGCCTTGTTCTTCTTGCCGTCCGCCGTCAGCTTTTCCAGCCGTTTCTCGATGACCGCCATGTCCGAGACCATCATGTCCGCCTCCATGGCCTGCCACTGCTTTTCCGGGTCGTTCATGCCCGAGAACCCGTCGAGCACGCCGATGAAGCAGTCGTAGGGGCGGACCTCGTTCAGCACGCGTTCGCCCAGGCCAGCGCCCTTGCCGCCCCCGCCGGGGATGTCCAGGTACTCGATCTCGCTGTAGGTGACCTTTTTGGGCTGAAAGAGGGCGATGAGCGGGTCGAGCCGCGCGTCCGGGACCTTGACCATGGCCCGGTTGCCCGCGGCGGCCGCGGCCGGGCCCGCCAGGGCGGCGAAAAGATCGGTCTTGCCTGAGCCGGAGAAGCCGAAGATGGCGGTTTTCATGTCTTTCTCCTTCGCTAGAACGGGGTGAGCAACGCGGCGCCCGATGGGGGCTTGGCGGAAGGTACCAGTTATCCAGGAGAATGCAAAGAAAGAGCGAAGCGGCTAACCAGGAACACGGAACGGCGAACCATTGAACGTGAGGCGGTTTTCCCTTACGGTGCCTGTCATGCACAAGACAGGGAACATCTTTTTGATCGGGCCGCGCGCCTGCGGCAAGACCAGCGTGGGCCGGGCCCTGGCCAAGCGGCTGGGCGTGGAGTTCGTGGACACGGACCACGCCTTTGTCGAGGCCGTGGGCATGGACATCGCGGCCTTTGTCGAGGCCAACGGCTGGGAGGCCTTCCGCGACGAGGAGGCCGCGACCCTTGCGCGCGAGGCCGCGCCCGGCGGCCGGGTCATCGGCTGCGGCGGGGGCATCGTCCTGCGCGAGGAGAACCGGGCCGTGCTGGCCCGGGGCATCGTCATCTACCTCAAGGCCGGGGCCGAGGAGCTGGCCCGGCGGCTCATGGCCGATCCCCTCGCGGCCCAGCGTCCGTCCCTGACCGGCAAGTCCGTGGCCGACGAGGTCCGCGAGGTCCTGGAGGCGCGCGCCCATCTGTACGAGAAATGCGCCGATGAAGTCATAGAGGGCGAGGACTTGGACGGAACCGTGGAACAGGCGTTTGGGGCAGTAAAAAACTTTCCCGAGCGTTTTTGACAGGTTGGGCCGTCAGGCATATAAGCGTGGAGAACCATGCGCACTAAAGTCTTTTCGCCGTATTGGATGCCGGTCTGGTTCTTTGCCGGGGCCATACTGATCGGCGCACTCATCCTTTATATGGACGTGAGCCACCCCGGTGGAGCGTTGTCCTTCGTTGACGCCCTGTTCACGGCGACCTCGGCCATGTGCGTCACCGGCCTGGCCGTGGTGGACACCGGCTCGTACTTCTCGACCCTGGGCCTGGACGTTATCCTGGTGCTCATCCAGCTGGGCGGCCTGGGGATCATGACCTTCACCACCCTGATCATCCATCTGCTGGGGCGGCACGTGTCCCTGACCGACCGGCTGGCCGTGGGGCAATCCCTGCTGCACGACCCGTCGTTCAGCCTGCCCCGGTTCCTCATACGGGTGGTCCTGTGGGCCTTTTCCTTCGAGGCCGTGGGCGCATTGTGCCTGTGGCTCCTGGACCCGGTGGGGTTCAATCCGTATTCGGCGGTCTTCCATTCGGTGTCGGCCTTCTGCAACGCCGGGTTCTCCCTGTATCCAGATTCCCTGACCCGGTGGTCCGGCAACGGCGGGGTCAACCTGGTCTTCATCGTGCTCATCACCGCCGGGGGCCTGGGGTTCTACGTGCTCAACGAGTGCGGCATCCTGATCTGGAACGCGCTGTTCAACCGCAACCGCCGCAGGCGGGGCAAGCCGCAGATGAGCTGGCACACGGCCATTGTGCTCAAGACCACCCTGGCGCTGGTGGTGGCCGGAACCGTGGTCATCTTCGTGGCCGAAGGCGCGGCTGGCAACGCACCGGACAACGTGTTCGAGCACTTCTGGAACGCGCTGTTCCAGTCCGTGACCTGCCGCACCGCCGGGTTCAACACCGTGGACATCGGCGGCATGACCAACGTGTCCCTGGCCTTCATGATGGTCTTGATGTTCATCGGCGGGTCGCCGGGCTCCTGCGCGGGCGGCATCAAGACCACCACCTTCCGCGCCCTGGTCGGCTTTGTCTGGGCCGAGTTCCGGGGGTGGGAGCAGGTCCGCATCGGCCGTTTCGCCCTGGACCAGAAGGCCATGAACAAGGTCGTTTCCCTGGTGACCATGAGCCTGCTGCTGGTTGGGGTGGGGACCATGATCCTGACCTCCATGGAGAGCGGGGACAGTTCCTATCTCATGGCACGCGGCGAATTCATCGCCGACATGTTCGAATCCATTTCCGCCTTCGCTACCGTGGGGTTGTCCACGGGCATGACCCCGCTGCTCGACGACTTCGAGCGGGTCACGCTCATCGTGCTCATGTTCGTGGGGCGTCTGGGGCCCATCTGGATGCTCTCGGCCCTGCAAAGCTGGCAGTCCGAGCGGCGCTTCAGGGTGCCGACATCGACGCTGCCCTTCGGCTAGACCGACAAGGAGATTTTTCAATGCCTGCAAAAAAGGAAATCGCCGTCATCGGACTGGGCAAGTTCGGTTACGCCCTGGCCAAGGCCCTGACCGAACTCGGCCATTCCGTGGTCGGGGTGGACATCAACCCCGAGTACGTGCGCCGCGCCCAGGACATCATCGCCCAGGCCTACCAGGCGGACGCCACGGACGAGAAGATGCTCGGCCAGATCGGCATCAAGGAGCTGGACCGGGTCATCGTCTCCACGGGCGACTCCATGGAGGCGAGCATCCTGGTGGTCCTGAACCTCCAGGCCGTGGGGGTCAAGAACATCTGGGTCAAGGCCATCAGCGAGGCCCACGAGCGGGTGCTCTACAAGCTCGGCGTGCCCTTCGTGGTCTTCCCCGAGGCGTTCGTGGCCGCCCAGATGGCCAACCGGCTGACCGCGCCGGGGTTGCAGGAGTACTTCGGCCTGGGCAAGGACGTGGCCGTGCGCGAGATCATCGTGGAGAACTGGATCGGGAAGACCTTGCGCGATCTCGACCTGACCAATAAGTATCAGGTGCAGGTCATCGCCTTCCGGCTGGCCGGGAATTCGGAGTTCCATTTCGTGCCCCAGGCGGACAGGGCGCTCAAGACCGGGGATGTCCTGGTCCTCCTCGGGCGGACCGAGGACATCATGCGGGTCGACAAATTCTAGAGAACAGGAGCGGACATGAGCGGCAACACCTTCGGGCATATCTTTCGGCTGACCACCTTCGGCGAGTCCCACGGCCTGGGCCTGGGCGGCGTGGTGGACGGCTGCCCTCCGGGCATCCCCCTGGACGAGTCCATCATCCAGTCCGAACTGGACCGGCGCAGGCCCGGCCAGGGCGGGCTGGCCTCCACCACCCGCAACGAGCCGGACCAGGTCAAGATCCTGTCCGGCGTGTTCGAGGGCAAAACCACGGGCACGCCCATCGGCTTTTTCGTGGAGAACACCAACCAGCGCTCCCACGACTATTCCAAGATCAAGGACGTGTTCCGGCCGGGGCACGCCGACTTCACCTACAACGCCAAGTACGGGTTCCGCGACTACCGGGGCGGCGGGCGTTCGTCCGGCCGCGAGACAGTGTCCCGCGTGGCGGGCGGGGCCATCGCCCAGGAACTACTGCGTCTGGAGGGCATCTCCATCTACGCCTACACCGTGGAGTTCGGCGGCATCAAGGCCGAGGTCAAGGACATGGAGGGAGCCCAGGACCGGTCCTATTTCAGCCCGGACCCGGGTATCGTCGAGACCTGGGACGAGCGGGTCATCAAGGTCCGCGACGACGAGGACACCTTGGGCGGCGTGGTCGAGGTCCGGGCCACCGGACTGCCCGCCGGGCTGGGCGAACCGGTCTTCGGCAAGTTCGACGCGCGCATCGCGGCGGCGTTCATGTCCGTGGGCGCGGTCAAGGGCGTGGAGATCGGCTCGGGCATGGGGGCCGCCCGCAAGCTTGGCAGCGAGAACAACGACCCCATCGGCCCGGACGGCTTTCTGTCCAACAACGCGGGGGGCATCCTCGGCGGCATCTCGTCCGGCCAGGACGTGGTGGCGCGGGCCTACGTCAAGCCCATCGCGTCCATCCTCCAGGAACAGCAGACCATCACCACCCAGGGCAAGCCGACCTTCATCATGGTCGGCGGCCGCCACGACATCAGCGCCATCCCGCGCATCAACCCGGTGCTCAAGGCCATGATGGCCCTGACCATCGCGGACCTGCTCCTGCTCGACAGGAGGCTGGGCGTGCGCGACTAGCCGTCAAAGACATCACGAAACGAAAGGGCCGACGCACGAAAGTACGTCGGCCCTTTATGTCTCTTGTCTGCGCAGCAAAACAAACCGCGCCGAAGGCGCCTAATAGGGATGCAAGGGTGCGAACCCTTGCCCGCCGGAGGCGAAGTCACCCGACTATCGCCGCGAAGCGGCCTACAAATTTTGATTTTTTAAACAAGCCGTTTTTTCGGCTTGATACCCGAAAAGAAGAACAGCACCAGGGCGGTGACCGCGCCGAGCGTGTCGCAGAGCATGTCGGACTGGGCGTCCCAGATATCGCCCTGGGAGCCGAGGAATTCGATGCCCGCCTCGCCGCCCGCGGTCACGGCGTACCACCATTCGATGATCTCGTATCCGGCGGCCAGGGCCATGATGGCGAACAGGCCGAAGAGATAGGCCACCACGGGGCGGGCCAGGTCCCTGCGCGTCAGGTATTCGGCGATGGGGAAGGCGTAGAAGCCGATGGAGTAGTGGCCCACGCGGTCGAAATGGTTGCGCTCGAAGCCGAACAGGTCGGTGATGAAGCCGAAGGGCACGTTGGCGAAGGTGTAGTGGCCGCCGATGGTGTGCAGGACCAGCCAGCAGGCCATGAGCACGTAGGCCAGGTTGGAGAAGCGGAAGAGCCGGAAGGTGGCCACCAGCAGCAGGAAGACCGCCATGATCGGGATGTTCTCGGCCCACCACACGTCGCGCATGACCGGGGTCACGGCCATGATCGTCCAGAATACCGCGAACGCGGCGGCCAGGGCGTGGGGGAACCAGCGGGACAGGGCGGACTCGTTATTCATGGACTACTTGAGTTTTTTCAGGCGCACGGCCGTGCCGTAGCAGGAGTAGTACTTGTCGCCCTCGGGGTGGAAGGCCACGGTCTCGCGGTAGCCGACCACGGCGTCCGCGTTGACGTCCACGGCCTGGGCCATGAGCCCGTAGAAGGCGTTGTCGAAGACGTAGCTGCGGCAGACGATGAGCCCGAAGGCGGACTGGATCTCCCGGCCCGGGACGGTCTCGGTGGTGACGATCTTCATCTTCCCGGCCATGTAGATGTCCTTGGCCAGGGTCAGCCGATGGTCGGTGCTGACGTCGTCCTTGTCCGTGGACTGTTTCCTGGGCGAACCGAATATGAGCGCCATGCGTCTCCCCTCGATGTGAGTAACTGAAAGTTGTTGCTCAGGATTTGTAGCGCACCACAGGGGCGGGGGCAAGCCCTTGGCGCTCGTTCGGGAGAGGGGACCGGGCTGTGCCGGTCCCCTTGGTCAGGCTATTTTTCGGCAAAGGTCCTGAACAGGGTGCCGGTCACGGACATTTGGGCGCTATAGGCCGCAGCCTCGTATATCTGTTGGTCGGTCCAGCCCGCCGCGCGCACGGCATCCAGATCCTCGCGCGTCACGTTGTCCGGTTCCTTGATGGACTTGGCGGCAAAGGCGAGCAGGGCCGCGTCTTTTGCGTCGAATGCCTTGGCCGGGTCTGTGGCCAGGGCGTCGATTTCGGCCTCGGACAGCCCCATGTCGCCGAGCATCTTGCGGTTGAAGAGCGTGCAGAACCCGAAGCAGGCCGAGGAGGCCCCGATGAAGCGCAGCGCGGCCAGCAGTTCCGGCGAGTAGGCGTCATCCTGCATGTAGTCGACGATCATGTCCACATGCCTTTGCAGATAGCGCGGGCTGGCGCTGTACAACAGAATCGGTTCGGGCACGGGGATGCGCGGGGTGAACATGGAGTAGATCTTCTGGACTTCGCCTTCGGCCTGTTCTGGTTTGACGTAATCGATCATGAACATGAGTGACTCCTGGGGATTGTAGTAGACCGGTCGTCTACAAGGTGGGTACACAAAAACCGCCACCGGTCAGCCGGATGGCGGCTACTTCAGGACCTTGTTGAAAATGAAGCGGGTGAAGAGCTTGAGCGGCTCGTCGTCCTTGGTGACCTTCATGCGGATGATCGCGCCGTGCCAGGCCTCGACCATGAATATGGCCGTCTCATGCGTGTCCGTGTCGGCCGGGATTTCACCCTGGGCCTTGGCGTTGTTCAGGATGGCCGCCAGACTCGATGTCATGTTGTCCAGGGCCAGGACAAGCCGGGCGCGAAACGGTTCGCTCAGATCGCTCATCTCTTGGGCCAGATTGCCGACCGGGCAGCCTCGGGTGTACCCGTGGGCGGCGAAGTGGGCGGTGAATCCGTCAAAAATCTTCCGCAATTGCTCCAGAGGAGTCAGGCTCGAATCGTTGACGGCCCTATCGATGATGCCTCGGAACATGGCTCCGAAATGGTTGACCATTTCGATGCCAAAGGCTTCCTTGTTGTCGAAATAGAAATAGAACGAACCCTTGGGTACGCCCGCCACGCGAAGGATGTCCTTCAACCCCGTGTTGTTGAACCCTTGTCGATGCACCAGCTCGGCCCCGGCCTCGATGATCCGCTGTCTCGTGTCTTCGCTCATGGAGAGACTAATAGACCGGTCGTCTAGTGAAGTCAAGAGGGAGGAATGCCTCTGGCCTCCCCTTCAAAACTTTTTGTGTACCTTCGGCAGGTCCGTGCGCTCGCAGCAGGACGCCTTTGAAAATTGAGCACGGAACCTCCGTGCCCCTCCCCGCGAGGCGGCAATAAAAAGTTTGGGAAAAGGGGGGGGTGGGGGGCCGGGGGAAGGGGAGGCGCAAAAAAAGAGCGGCCCGGTGCAACCGGGCCGCTCTTTTTTGTCGTGTGATCGCGCGATCTATGGGGTGACCTTCATGAGGTAGGCTTTGTCCGGGGTGAGGTACTGTTTGACCATATCCTGGATTTCGGCGGGGGTGACGGTCTGGGCCCGGTCGATGAGTTTTTGTTCGTAGTCCAGGTCGAACCCGCGCACCTGGAGGCTAGCGGCCTCGCGGCTGCGGGAGAGCAGGGACTGGTGTTCCTGATAGTAGTCGCCGGTCAGGATGTTCCGGGCGCGGTCGATCTCGTCCTGGGGCAGCGGCTTGGCGGCCAGGTCGGCCAGCACCTTCTTGAAGCCGGTCAGGGACTGGTCGACTTTGTCCGGGCCGGTGCCGATGTACAGGGCCATGAACCCGGTGTTGCGGCTCTGCCAGAGCATGGCGGTGACCGTGTAGGCCAGCCCCTGCTTGTCGCGCAGGTCGCGGAAGAGCAGGCCGGACTGGCCCGCCAGGGCGGCGCGCAGCAGTTCGAGCTTGGCGGACGCCTCCTGGTCGGTCTTGCCCGGGGTGGGGAAGATCATCAGGACGTGCGCCTGGTTGCGCTCGGGCAGATGGAGGTCGTCCTCCCTGGTCTGGCCCCATTCGGGGGTGGTGAAGGCGTATTTGCCGGTGGGCGCGGTCAGGGTCTTGGCGATGTTCGTCGCGAACGCCTCCATGGCCTCCTGATCGAAATCGCCGCATACGGCCAGGGTGAACGGGTGCATGGACTGGCGGCCCCAGAAGCGGATGATGTCCGAGGTGGAGAACTGTTCCACGCCCTCGGGGGTGCCGAGGTGGAGCAGGGCGTAGGGGCCGGTCTTGTACAGGAACGGGAAGAGGTGGCGGAAGGCCAGGCCCAGCGGCCGGTCCTCGCTCTGTTTGATGCCCGCGATCTGGTCCTGCTTGGCCCGTTCCACCTCGGTCTCATTGAAGGCCGGAGCGGTCAGGGTCTCGGACAGGACCGGCAGGACCTGCTCCGTGAACCGGGTGGGGAACTTGGCTTCCACGGCGAATACGTTGCGCCCGGCGGTGGAGCCGAGGCTGGCCGCGTGGTCGGACAGGAAGTCCTGCAACTCGGTGGCGGACATCTTGAGGGTCCCGCGCGTCAGGGCGGCGGCCGTCAGGGCGGCCAGCCCCTGCTGGGACGGATCGAGTTCGCCGTCGCCGCCGGTCCAGTACAGGGACATGGCGGTGTAGGGCAGGGTGTCGTCGGGCAGCAGGATGAGCTTGGAGCCGCCGGGCAGGGCGACCTCGGCCGGGCCCGTGGCCTGCTTGGCGGCCTGCTTGGCCTGGGCCGCCTTTTTGGAGGGCCAGTTGGCCTTGGTGATGTCGGTCAGGCCGTCGGCCGAGACCGGCGCGTTTTCGGGCGTGAGCACGGCCAGGGTCAGCCGGTCGGGCCGGATGTATTCGTCGAAGAGCCGCTTGAGTTCATCGCGGTTCACCTGGCTCAGGGAGAAGAGGTAGTTCTTTTCGGCCTGTTCGCCGTTGTCCAGGAACTGGAAATAGCCGAGCTTCCCGGCCAGACCGGACAAGGTCTCCTTGGCCAGGAACAGGGAGTTCTCCAGGTTCAGGCGGGCGCGTTCGATCTCGCGGTCCGTGAAGTCCGCCGGATTGAAGGTGGCCATCTCCTTGTTCAGTTCGGTCCAGAATTCGTCCACCTTGTCCGCGTCGAGCACGGCGTGGACGTAGAGCATGCCGCCGCGCTCCAGGGAGAGCGGCGAGACCGAGATGTCGTCGACCAGCTGCTTGTCGTACTTGAAGGTCCGGTACAGGCGCGAGGTGTCGTCCCCGCCCATCAGTTGGCAGAGCATCTCCAGGCCGGGGATTTCGGCCGAGGTGCCGTAGGGGATGGGGAAGGCCGCGCCCATGTAGACCTTGTTCCAATTGCCGGTCAGCTTGACCACGCGGGGGCCTTGGCCCGCCTCGGGAACGGGCAGGGGCGAGGGCGGTGTGAAGGACCGGGTGTTGACCAGGGAGCCGACCAGCTGGTTGGCCTCGGCCAGGATTTTGTCGGGGTCGACCTTGCCGACCACGGCCAGGAGCATGGACTGCGGCTGGTAGTGGGTAGCGATGTACTTCTTGATCTGCGGCCGGGTGATGCCGGAAACGGTCTCGCGGGAGCCGATGATCGGCCATTCGTAGCTGGTGCCCTTCCAGACCATGGATTGCAGGGTCTTGAACAGCTTGCTGGTGGGCGTGTCCTCGCCGCGCTCGAGCTCTTCGAGCACGACCTTCTTCTCGCTCTCCAACTCCTTGGGGTCGATGGTCTGGTGGAAGGCCATGTCCGTGACCACGTCCATGCCGAGCTTCCACTGGGTCTCGGGGACCTCGACGTAATAGACGGTGTAGTCGAAGCTGGTGGCCGCGTTCAGGCTGCCGCCCACGGACTCGATCTGGCGGGCGGTTTCGCCGGGGCCGCGCTTGTCGGTGCCCTTGAAGACCATGTGCTCGAGCAGGTGGCTGATGCCCGCGATGTCGGGCGTCTCATAGGCGCTGCCCGCGTGCACGTACAGGCGGACGTTGACCAGCGGGAACCGGTCGTCCTCCTTGATGAGCACGGTCAGGCCGTTTTTGAGCTTGACGATGTGCGTGGCCGCCTGATCGGAGCCGTCCAGGGAGGGGAGGGCTCCCGCCTTGGCGGTCGTCGAGGCCGGTGTCGGGACGGTTTCGGTGCGATTATTCATGGATGCGGTTTTGCAGCCGGCAAGGATCAGCATGAGCCCTGCAAGCAATAACAGTTTTCGGAACATGGATAAAACTCCATAAAGTGGTCTAACTCTCTCTTTTCGGCATCAAAATGATTTTTGGCGCGGTAAATAAGATAAGTCCGATCGCCGTGCTGGCAAGCGGAACCGGATTTTCTTGGCCTGAGCAGTCAGCCACCCTACCCGAGGCGGGCGGAAATGGAAACCGGAAAAGCGCCCGACCGGGACAGGGGGCGTCCGCCCGGGCCGGCGGATGTTTTTGAGCGGCTGTGAAAAAATGCGGTCCGGCCCGAAGGGGCTATTTGACCGCGCAATCAATACCTTTTTCCCCGTACGGCATGGGTTGCGACGAAGGGGTAACCATTGAGATGGGGTTGGAGATATTGACAAATTTCTTTTTTCAAGACTACGTTGGCAAACGATTGTCTAGGGTGCTTCTGGGGTACAACCAAACGGAGGAATGAATGTCCATAAGTTACGCACCAACTGGCAAATCCGGCAAGTGGGATGGCGCGTTGGATTGGCTGCAAATGCTGACCGGCGCCAGCCTGATTTTGTTCATGTGGTGTCACATGCTGCTGGTTTCCAGCGTCGTCATCAGCCCGAGGCTGATGAACGCCATCGCCGGGTTCTTCGAGGCGACGTATATGGCCCAGGTGGGCGGCCCGCTCATCTTTCTCGGCTTTCTGCTCCATTTCGTCCTGGCCGCCCGGAAGATTCCCTTCCGCGCCGAGGGGCAGAAGACCATCTGGCAGCACGCCCGCATGATGCATCACGGCGACACCTGGCTATGGGTGGTCCAGATCGTCTCCGCCATGCTCATCCTGGTCATGGGCTCCATCCACATGTGGGTGGTCCTGACCGACCTGCCCATCACGGCGGCCAAGTCCGCCGCCCGCGTCCAGAGCGGATTCTGGGCCGTGTTCTACTTCTTCCTGCTCCCCCTGGCCGAGCTGCACGTGGGCATCGGCTTCTACCGCATCGGGGTCAAATGGGGCTTCATCAAGGACCGGGAGCGGGACAAGTTCAAGCGCGGCGAGAACCTGCTGACCGGCATGTTCATCGCCATCGGGCTGATCACCCTGATCCGCTTCCTGTTCCTCAGCGTCAACTAACGGAGAATGTGCCATGCAGACTGTCTATACCGATTTTCTTGTTGTCGGCGCGGGTCTGGCGGGCGAACGGGCGGCCGTGGAAACGGCCGAATCCGGATTCTCCGCCATCTGCCTGAGCCTGGTCCCGGCCCGGCGGTCCCATTCCTCCGCCGCCCAGGGCGGCATGCAGGCCTCTTTGGGTAATTCCGTCATGGGCGAGGGCGACGGCCCGGATGTCCATTTCGCGGACACGGTCAAGGGGTCCGACTGGGGCTGCGACCAGGAGGTCGCCCGCCTGTTCGCGGACACCGCCCCCATCGAGATGCGCCGCCTGGCCCATTGGGGCGTGCCGTGGAACCGCGTGGTTCCGGGCAAGTCCATCTACTACAAGGGCGGCAAGCAATTCGAAAAGGTCGAGGCCGAGGACAAGGAAGGGCTGATCATGGCCCGCTCCTTCGGCGGCACGGCCAAGTGGCGCACCTGCTACACCTCGGACGGCACCGGCCACGCGGTCATGTGCACCATGGACAACCGCTGCGCCGAGAAGGGCGTGGAGGTCCACGACAAGACCGAGGCCATCGCCCTGCTCCAGGACGGCGAGTCCTGTTTCGGCGTGGTCGCCCGCTGCCTGCGCACGGGCGAGCTGCGCGTCTACCTGTCCAAGGCGACCATGATCGCGGCGGGCGGTTTCGGGCGCATCTACCCGAACACCACCAACGCGGTCATCTGCGACGGCGGGGCGCACACCATGTGCGTGGCCACCGGCCTGGTCCCCATGGGCAACATGGAGGCGGTCCAGTTCCATCCCACCGGCATCGTGCCCACCGACATCCTGGTCACCGAGGGGTGCCGGGGAGACGGCGGCACGCTGCTCGACGTGGACGAGAAGCGGTTCATGAACATCTATGAGCCCGAGAAGGCCGAGCTGGCCTCCCGCGACGTGGTTTCCCGCTGGATGACCCACCACATGCGCGAGGGCCACGGCGTGAAGTCTCCCTACGGCGAGCACCTCTGGCTCGACATCCGCCACCTGGGCAAGGAGCACATCACCGGCAAGCTGCGCGAGGTCTACGAGATCTGCACCTCCTTCCTCGGCGTGGACCCCATCCACCAGCTCATCCCGGTGCGCCCGACCCAGCACTATTCCATGGGCGGCGTGCGCACCAACAAGGACGGCGCGGCCTACGGCCTCAAGGGCCTCTTCGCCGCGGGCGAGGCCGCCTGCTGGGACATGCACGGCTTCAACCGGCTGGGCGGCAACTCCCTGGCCGAGACCGTGGTTGCGGGCGGGATCATCGGCCGCAGGATCGCCGAATACCTCGAAGGGTGCGAGACCGAGTTCAAGACCGGGCTGATCAACGATGAGGTCAAGCGTCAGCAGGCCCGCATCGACGCGCTGATCTCCGGCGCCAACGGTTCCGAGAACGTCTACAAGGTCCGTTCCGCCATGCAGGACGCCCTGCACAAGGGCGCGAACATCTTCCGCACCCAGGAAGGCCTCGAACGATGCGTGGCCGACCTCCAGGAGGCCCTGATCCGGGCCAGGAAGGTCGGGCTGCGCTCCAACGGCAAGGGGGTCAACCCCGAGCTGACCGCCGGCCTCAAGCTCGAAGGCCAGGTCAAGCTCGCCCTGATGGTCGCCTACGGCGCGCTCATGCGCACCGAGTCGCGCGGGTCGCACAACCGCGAGGATTTCCCCGCGCGCAACGACCGCGACTGGCTGACCCGGACCCTGGCTTACTGGAAGAAGCCCGAGGACACCCTCCCGACCCTCGAATACGAGCCGTCCACCACCGTGGTGGAGATTCCGCCGGGCGACCGGGGCTACGGCCATGCGGAAATCATCAGCGCCGACGACAAGAAGGAATAGACCATGTCCAGATTACTCAAACTCAACATCTTCCGGTACAATCCCGAAGACGAGCAGTCCGCGCCGCACATGCAGGAGTTCGTCCTGGAAGAGACCGACTCCATGACCCTGTTCATTGCGCTCAACCGCGTGCGCGAGGAGCAGGACCCGTCCCTGCAGTTCGACTTCTGCTGCCGGGCGGGCATCTGCGGCTCCTGCGGCATGGTTATCAACGGCCGCCCCGGCCTGGCCTGCCACACCAAGACCCGCGACCTGCCGGGCGAGATCACGCTCCTGCCCCTGCCGGTCTTCAAGCTGGTCGGCGACCTGTCCGTGGACACCGGCACCTGGTTCCGCGAAATGTACACCAAGACCGAGTCGTGGATCCACACCAACAAGGTGTTCGACCCCACCGCCCTCGAAGAGCGCATGGACAACAAGGACGCCGTGGCCATCTACGAACTGGAACGCTGCGTGGAGTGCGGCTGCTGCATTTCCGCCTGCGGCACCGCCCGGCTGCGCGAGGACTTCATGGGCGCGGCCGCCCTCAACCGCGTGGCCCGGTTCCTCATCGACCCGCGCGACCAGCGGACCGACCGCGATTACTACGACATCATCGGCAACGACATGGGCATCTTCGGCTGCATGGGCCTGCTGGCCTGCGAAGACGTCTGCCCCAAACACCTGCCGCTGCAAAACCAGCTCGGTTTTCTGCGACGCAAAATGGGCATCACGTCCCTGAAGCGTTTGTTCAGCAAGTAGCGCCTCCGGCGGCCGGGGGAAGGGGAGAGGGAAACCCTTTGAAAAGGGTTTCCTTCTCCC
>NZ_JBGLYH010000082.1:0-14187 GCF_041414475.1 Pseudodesulfovibrio karagichevae | reverse complement strand
CACATGAATTTTCCGTGAATGCGAGGGAACCCGCGCGCTCGCACATCCGCGAAGCGGCGACAAAAAGTTTAGGAACGGATGGGGATGGGGGTCTGGGAGAAGGGGAAAGGAAAGCCCTATTCACAAAGGGTTTCCCTCTCCCCTTCCCCCGGCCGCCGGAGGCACCCCTTGAAACTCGACGCCATCATCTTCGACTTCGACGGCACCCTGGCCGACGTGCCCCTGGATTTCGACTTTATGAAGACCAAGATCGCGGCGCTGGGCGAGGTGTTCATGGACGAGCGCCCGGTGCCGGACGGCACGCCCGCCCTGGAATGGCTGGACAAGCTGTCCGCCCGGGTCATGGAGCGCGACCGGGCCGAGGGCATGGAGTTCCTGTCGCGCGGGCGGCTGGTCATCGCGGCCATGGAGCTGGACGCGGCCCGCGACGGCTGCCTGTACGAGTTCACCCGGCCCGTGCTCGACGACCTCAGGGCGCGCGGCGTGGCCACGGGCGTGATCTCGCGGAACATCTCGGCGGCCATCAGGAAGGTCTTCCCGGACATCGACGAACACCTTCAGGTCTTCCTGCCCAGAGAAAGTTCGGACCGCCTCAAGCCCGACCCCGCCCACCTGCTCCGGGCGCTCGACCAAATCGGCGTGCCGCCCGAGCGGGCGCTCATGGTCGGCGACCACCCCATGGACGTGGAGACCGGCAAACGGGCCGGGACCCTGGCCGCGGGCGTGACCACAGGGCGCATCGAGGCCGAGGGGTTCGCCCACCTCGACCCGGACTTCGTGGCCACGGACGTGGCCGCCCTCATGGCCGAACTGCGGCGGTCCGGGCTGATCTGACTTCTGCGCGATTCCGGCCGGCGGTTCCCCGATGATATTTCTCCGACATGCAGAAAATAATTTCTGACGCCGCGGCAAGTGTCGTACGTTGCTGTGTCGGCCAGACGGCATTCCCACTTCAAAGCAAGGAAACGTACATGCGATTCAAGAATTGGAGTCTCCGGTTCAAGATACTCGTCCCCACCTTTACCATCGTTTTCCTCCTCATCGCCGCCAGTACCGTGATCATGACGATCAAGGCCACGGACCTGGCCGTCGGCCAGGCCGAGGAGCTGGCTCGGGACCGCGCCCGGGGATATGCCACGGACGTGGGCCAGGCCATCGACCAGGCCGTCACCGTGACCCGCACCCTGGCGGTCATGTTCGAGAAGGGCGCGGCCTACGCCACCGTGCCCGACCGCGAGCTCCTGGACTCGGTGCTGGTCGGCACGTTGCGGCAGAACGACGCCCTGGCCGGTGTCTGGTGCGCCTTTCCGCCCGACGCGTTCGACGGCCGCGAGGCCGACTACAAAGACAAGTATAAAGGGGCCTACCGCAATTGGTACTACCGTGACGGCGGGACCATCGCCTCCAGCTTCGCGGGCGCCGGCTTCGAGTCCGAGGCCTGGTTTGCCGAGCCCATGGCGGGCAGCGGCGAGACCCTGACCGAGCCCTATCCCTGGGACGTCGAGGGCAAGCAGTTCTGGCTGGCCTCCACCGGCTATCCGGTGAAGAAGAACGGCAGAAACATCGGCGTGGTCGGCGTGGATTTCTATCTGAACGACCTCCAGAAGACCGTTCTGTCCATCAAGCCCTTCGGCACCGGCTACGCCTTCCTGATCACCGGTCAGGGGTTCATCGTGGCCCATCCCCAGTCGGAATGGGTGGGCAAGAATCTCAAGGAGGTCCTGGGCGAACGCAGCGGCAAGATCTTGAGCGCCGTCCAGGCGGGCAGGGCTTTGTCCTATGAGGTCACCTCGCCCGTGGACGGGGAGGAGTCCTTCGTGACCTATTCGCCGTTCGAGATCGGCAAGTCCGGCAAGCATTGGGCCCTGGCCGTGGTCACGCCCATGAGCACGGTGCGCAGCCATGCCGATTCGTTCACCGTGATCAGCGCGGGCATCGGGGTCGTGACCCTGATCGTGCTGCTGGCCGTCCTGTGGGTCATCGCCAAGATCATCACCGGGCCGGTGCTCAAGAGCATCGACCTGGCCCGCTCCCTGGCCGACGGCGACCTGACGCAGGACATCGACGTGCACCAGTCGGACGAGGTCGGCCAGCTGGCCGACGCCCTGCGCGGCATGGCCGCCAAGCTCAGGCAGGTCATCGGCGAGGTCGCCGGGTCCACCGAGAGCGTCGCCGCGGGCAGCGAGGAGCTGTCCGCCTCGTCCCAGAGCCTGGCCGACGGCGCCAGCCAGCAGGCGGCCAGCGTAGAGGAGGTCTCCGCCTCCATGGAGGAGATGGCGGGCAACATCCGGGCCAACTCGGAGAACGCCACCGAGACCGAGCGGATCGCCTCCCAGGCGGCCGAGCGGGCCGAGGTCAGCGGCAAGTCCGTGAGCGAGGCCATGGCCGCCATGACCGACATCGCGGAACGCATCTCGATCGTCGAGGAGATCGCCCGGCAGACCAACCTGCTCGCGCTCAACGCGGCCATCGAGGCGGCCCGGGCGGGCGAGCACGGCAAGGGCTTCGCCGTGGTGGCCGCCGAGGTGCGCAAGCTGGCCGAGCGCAGCGGCAAGGCCGCGTCCGAGATCAGCGAGCTGTCCGGGGCCACGGTGAGGAAGGCCGAGGAGGCCGGCGCCCAGCTCGGGGAGCTCATCCCGGACATCGAGCGCACCGCCGACCTGGTGCGGGAGATCGCCGCGGCCAGCGCCGAGCAGGAGACCGGCGTGAACCAGATCAACAACGCCATCCAGCAGCTGGACCACGTCATCCAGCAGAACGCCTCGGCCTCGGAAGAGATGGCCTCCACCTCCGAGACCCTGGCCGGGGAGAGCACCCAGCTGCAACAGTCCATCAGCTTCTTCCGCCTCGGCGGATCCATGCCCGCCGCGACCGTCGTTCGCACGGCGTCCCGGCCCGCTCCCCGGGCCATCCTCCCGGCGGGCCACACCGGCCCGAAGCGCGGCGGAGCGGCCCTCGGCAAGGACGACGACGGCGGGTTCGAACGGTTCTAGCGGGGCGTCCCCCCCCCGAAACGGCATGTCGAAAAAGCCCCGGTCCGACACAGGTCGGACCGGGGCTTTCCTTGTCCGGTGCGGAAGGGCGGCTAGCGGAGCACGCCGCGCAGGGCTTCGGCCAGGTCCGGAAACCGGAAGGTGAAGCCCGCCTTGGTCAGCCGCTCGGGCAGGGCGAATTGCCCGGAGAGGAGGACTTCGTCGGCCATCTGGCCGAAGAGCAGGCGCAGGGCGAAGGGCGGGACCGGGGTCTTGTAGGGGCGGTTCAGGATGGTCCCGAGGATGTGGGCGAACTTGTTGAAGTTGGCCGGGTTGGGGGCGCAGAGGTTGTAGGGTCCGCGGGTCTCGGGGTTTTCCATGAGGAAGCGGATGGCCCGGACCTCGTCCTTGATGTGTATCCAGGAGACGCCCTGGAGCCCGGTGCCGGGGGGGCCGCCGAGGTAGTATTTGAAGGGGGGGAGCATGCGCGGGAGCGCGCCGCCGTGGCCCAGCACCATGCCGGTGCGGATGATGCAGCGGCGGGTGCCCTTCTTTTCGAGGATCGAGGTGGAGGCTTCCCACCGGCGGGCGACGTCGGCCAGGAAGCCGGAGCCGGACTCGGCGTATTCGTCGATCAGGGTGGTGCCGCACGGCCCGTAGTAGCCCACGGCCGAGGCCTGGATAAGCACGCCCGGGGCCACGCCCGCCTGTTCCACGGCCTGGATGATGCGTTCCCCGGCCTTGAGCCGGCTTTCCAGGATGCGGCGTTTGCGTTTGCGGGTCCAGCGGCCCCCGGCGATGTTTTCTCCGGCCAGGTTGACGATGGCGGTATCCGGGCCGAGCACGTCGGACCAGCCGCCGTTGTCCCAGGGCATGCCGATGACGCCCCCTTTTTCGAACACGGCGGCGACCTTGCCGGGGTTGCGCGACAGGATGAGGATGTCCCAGCCGTGTTCCCGCAGTTCCCGAACCAGTTCCCTACCGATGAAGCCGGTACCTCCGGCGATTATTGCGCGCACTTGTCTTTCACCTTGTCAGCATTGCGTTCTTGTAGCGGCGTATCCGGAGGCAGAATACCACGTGTGGATATTCATTGCCAGACACTAATAAATTTAAGGAGGTAGTACGAATCGGGGGAGCGTCAGTCCACGAAGAGGACCGGCTCGTCCGCCTTGATGATGTCCAGGGGCACGAGGATGCCCCAGCGTTGCAGTTCGTACCGGCTGAAGACGAACTGGCCGTCCTTGGGGATCACGGGATAAAGGCTGCCGGGCCGCTCGCCGGCCAGTATCCTGAGGACCAGTTCGGCCGCGGCCTCGCCCTGCGGCCTGCCGGAATTGACCAGCCCGCCCACGGCCCGGCCCTTGCCCACGGCGAAATCCCAATAGCCGAAGAGGGGCACCGGCGAGTTGGCCGAGGACCAGGCCAGGATATCGTCGCTCGGGATGTGGTTGCCCGCCTCGTCGCTGAAGCTGTGGTACAGGCCCGCGAAGATGATGTCGTAGTTCTTGTCCCGGGCCGAGAGGATCGCCTCGCGCCACTGGGCGACGGTGTCGAGGAACAGGATGTCCACGTCGGTTTTCCCGAGGCGCAGGGAGGTCTGGTTCTTGAAGGTCGTTTCCCGGATGACCAGGGAGGTCTCCCCCCGGTCGAAGAGTATCAGGCACCGCTTGAGGGTAGGCCCCAGGATGTCCTGGAGGTACAGGAGGGAGCGCTTGAACAGCGGGCGTTCCAGCACGCCGGTGGCGGCATCCATGCCGCCGAGATATTTTCTCGGGTTGTCGTTCACGCCCAGGAAGACCAGGGGGATGCCGCCGTCCATGACCCGCCGCCCCAGCAGACGGACCGCGTTGTCGTCGGTCAGGACGACCACGTCCGGCCGGTCGGCGAGGACGGCCCGCCAGGCCCGTTCGGCGGCCTCGCGGAATTGGCTGCGGGGGATGCGCTTGGTGTCGAGGTCGAGGCAGGTGACCCGGGCCTTGCCCGCGAGCTTTTCCAGCAGGGCGGCGTTGTGCGCCCGCACCCAGGGGTGTTCGGCGTGGTAGCTGTTGACGACCATCACGTGGGGCAGCCCGGCCCAGGCGGGGCAGGGGAGGAGCAGAAGCCAGCAGCAGGCGGCGAGGAGAAGGCGCACGGAACGTCCTTGTGATTTTTCCTAAGGGCGCGCGCGGTGCGGGCCCAGGCAAGGGGCGTAGCATGATTTCCGGGGCGGGAACAACCGCCTTATAATCGGGTCGCCGGGCGGCCTCGTCGTGCAGCGAAGGGAGGGACTGCCGGGGCTAGGCGTCGTGCAGTTCGATGATGAAGACGGTGCCCTTGGGGTGGTTGGAGGCGGCGCGGACCATGCCGCCGTGGTCGGCGACGATGGACCGGACGATGGTCAGGCCCAGGCCGGTGCCGCCCTTTTTCTCGGTGTAGTAGGGCTCGAACATGCGCGAGGAGTCCTTGGGCAGGCCCGGGCCGTTGTCGGCCACGGAGATGGTCACCGTGCCCGCGTCCGGGTCGTGGGCGGCGGCGATCCGGACCTCGCCGCCCTTCATGCCCTTGAGGGCCTCGGCCGCGTTGGTGAACAGGTTGATGAGCACCTTGCGGATGCCCTCGCGATCGAAGGGGAACTCGGCGATGTCCGCCACGGACAGGTCCCATTTGATCTTGCGGTGGGTGTTGGCGAACATGGCCGTGACCTCCTCCAGCAGCGGGACGAGCTTGTCCGGCCGGGGCTGGACCTCGGGCAGCTTGGCATAGGCCGAGAACTCGGTGACCATGTTCTGGAGCCGCTCCACCTGGTTGACGATCAGGCCGGTGCACTCGTCGAAGGTGCCCTCGGCGATGCGTTCGCCATACTTGCGCTGGAGCCGCTGGGCCGACAGCTTGATGGGCGTGAGCGGGTTCTTGATCTCGTGGGCGATGCGCCGGGCGACCTCGCGCCAGGCGGCCAGCCGCTGGATCTTTTCCAGCTCGGTGATGTCCTCGAACACGGCCACGTGGCCCGCGTCGCGGCCGCCCACGTTCTTGAGCGAGACCACGTTGACCAGGACCTTGATGAGCTTGCCGCGCACGGGCAGGTCGAGCTGGCGCTGCCAGACCCCGCCGGGCTTGGTGGACAGCTGGGCCAGGGCCTCCTCGACCATGGCCGCGAAGTCGCCGGACAGGAAGCGGTTGGGGACCTTGCCGATGAGGAACTCGCCGGGGATGCCGAGGATGCTCTCGGCCGCAGTGTTGACCGTGCCGATGCGCCCTTCGGCGTCCATGGAGATGACGCCCGAGGTGATGTTGTTGAGCACGGCCTCGATGTACTGGCCGCGCCGCTCCAGCTCCTGATTCTGCTGGGCCAGCCGCTCGTTGGCCTGCTGCACCGAGTTCTGGCTCTGCTCCAGATCCTCGGCCATGCGGTTGAAGGACTGGACCAGGAAGCCGAGCTCGTCGTCCGAGCGGTCCTCCAGGCGCACGGACAGGTCGCCGCGCCCGATGCGCTCGGTGCCCGCAGCCAGGGCCTGGACCGGGGCGGACAGCTCCTTGGCCAGCCGGAACCCGAACCAGATGGCCCCCAGGATGATGAGCAGGGCCATGACCCCGAGGGTCAGGTACAGATTCATTTTCCACGGATACTTGCGGGTCTTGAGCTTCTTGTATTCGTCCAGGCCGCGCACGATCTGGTCGAGCCGGTGCAAGAGCCCCTGGCCCACGGTCTCGCCGAGCACCAGGTAGCCGGTCCTGCCCTCGTCCACCGGGGTCACGCCCAGGACCAGGTCGGAGCCGGGCTTGGGGATGATGGTCGTCCACGAGCGCGGGTCGGCGCGCAGGGACTGCCAGTCGATCTTCTCCTTGATCTCGGGCCAGGCCTGGGACCACTGGGCCGTGGCGTGGGTGTTCTGCTCGTTGCCCTCCGGGGTGATGACGCCCACCAGGCTCAGGTCGTACTCGTCGAACTTGCGGTTCAGGTACTTGTCCATGGCCTTGCCGCCCCAGGCGAACTTGGAGTCGATGATGTCCTTGATCATGACCGCGCCGCGCCGCTCCAGGCGGTCCTGCGCCGAGCCGTAGAAGGCCCGCCCGAGCTCCAGGGCCTGCTCCATGGACTCCTCCACCTGGCCCTTGAACCAGTAGTCCACCGAGGTCTGCACGAACTTCACCGAGACCAGGTAGATGAGCACCGTGGGGATGAGCGACAGGGAGATGAAGGCCAGGACCAGGCGGGTGCGCAGCTTGGAGCCGAGCACCCTGCGGCGGCGTTCCAGGACCAGGCGCACCGCGTTGCGGGCCACGTAGAAGAGCATGGCCAGCAGGAAGACCACGTTCAGGATGAGCAGGTTCAGGATGAGATAGTAGTCGCCGCTCAGGTACTTGAGCTCGGCCCAGGTCAGCCCGACGATGAGGACGATGAAGATCAGCGCGATGACGTATTCGCGCCGGTGCCGTCGCTGGTCCCTGCTGCTGGTGGAACTGATGCGGATCGGATCGGGCGTCACGCTCACGCCCCCTAGAAGGTGAAGTCCAGCTGGAAGGCGTTGTCGGCCCCGGCGTCCCAGGACCAGAAATAAAAGAAGCGCATCACTCCCTCGGGCGCGTCCTCCTCGTTCATGGAGGTGTGCAGGCGCAGGGAGTATTTCTTGCCCCGGTCGAGCAGGGCCCAGGAACCCAAGGTGGCGTCTATGGACCCCCAGCCATTTTCCAGGACCGTGCTCAAATCCTTGTCCCGCAGCGGCGTCTGCCTGCCGGGCAGGGTCATGACGAACTCGCGGGTCAGCGGGTCGAAGCTCAACCGGCTCCGGAAATGGACCTCGGTGATCTCCCGGTCCAGCCAGTAGTCGCGCGGCTGGAGCAGGCTGACCTCGCACTTGAGGACCAGCACGGCCCCGTCCTCCAACTCGCCCTTGAGGATCGGCTTCTCCTCCACCACTATGCCGAAGCGCGCCGTGAGCCGCCCGTTCACGTTGGCCAGGGTCGGGGCCTTCAGGCTCAGGCTCTGGGCCATGGCGGCGCCCGCCAGAATCAGGACGGCCAGGATGGCGGCCGGAAGAAGGACGGCCGGGAGTGATCCGGCCCGCTTGTCGTCGGGGGTGCGCATTGTCCTTGAGGATGTATCAGCCCCCGATTTAAAGGACAAGTGCCGGGCCTTGTCTTTTCCCGCTTCCGCGCGTTATGGCTGGCTTTAAGGATTCCACTTCTCACCAGGAGTTCCCCGTGCAGAAAGAACTGCTCCTCGCCATCGGCGACGACCGCGCCGCCTCCTACAATCTCCGGTTCCTCAAGGACACCTTCGATTCGTTTTGCGACCTCGGACTGACCCTGTTCTACGCCGCGCCGCGCTCGGCCCTGTGGGACCGCCAGGAGGCCGGGCTGCCGCCCTCGGACGCGGCCGTGGACCAGATCGTGGCCCACAAGAGGGGCAAGGGCAAGAAGGCCCTGGAAGACGCCAAGCGCTGGATCACGGAAATCGCCGGGTGTGACGGCGAAAACGTCCGCACCAAGGTCGTCCACTCCCGCATGGGCACGGCCCGGGAACTCATCAGCGAGGCCCACGAAGGCCTCTATGACGCGCTGATCCTCGGGCGCAAGGGATTCACCTGGTTCGAGGAGATCTTCGAGAACTCCGTGTGCCACGAACTCCTGTGGCAGGACATCGACTTCCCCATCTGGGTCTGCAAGCGCCCGTCCCAGGTCTCGCACCAGAACGTCCTGCTCTGCCTCGACGGCTCGGACCCGTCCCTGCGCATGGCCGACCACGCCGGATACATGCTCGCCAACGAGCCGCGCCAGTCGTTCACCCTCTTCCACGTGGCCCAGAAGGGCTACGCCGACGCCCGGTCCGCGCGCATCTTCGACGAGGCCCTGGCCATCCTCGCCGAACACGGCATCCCGGACGAACGCATCGAGATCAAGATGGTCACCGGCAACAGCGCGTTCAAGGCCATTCTCAAGGAGGCCCGGGCCGGACACTACGCCGCCGTGGCCGTGGGCCGGCGCGGCGCGGGCTCCCAGACCCGCATGGAAAACCTCTTCCCCAGCACCGTGTCCGTCAACCTCCTGCGCCAGCTTGAGGAAACCGCTCTGTGGATCAGTAAGTAGGCGGCTGGATGTGGTGGTGCCTCCGGCGGGCCCTCGCCGGGCGGGCGTTTCCGACGGCTCAAGAACCTTTTGGGAAAAGGTTCTTGAGAATCTCCCAAACTTTTTGGGTGCCTTCGGCAGGGGCGTGCGGGCGCGGGGAGGCCTGCCGGTTGTCCGTGGGGCTGGCTGTATCTTGGCCGGGTGGTGTCCCGAAGGGTTCGCGCCGGTTGCCAACGCCGCTGGCGGGCGTGGGCGGAATCCGCTAAAGCGCCCTTGCGGCGTTTTCTTACTTCCAAAAAACAGCAGTGTTTTTCGCGTCCTGCCTTCCCCCAAAAAAAACCCGCGATTTCGGGCAGGAAAACCGGCGTGTTTCTTTTTGTGAAACCGCACGCCGTTCCATCCGTTTTTTCTGTCCGAAATCGCACACAGGCACGGCGGAAGGCGTTCCCACGCCCTTCGCCGCAGGCGACAGAAAAAGTTTTGGAGATTCCTAAGAACCTTTTTTAAAAGGTTCTTAGGCGGGGCCGCGTCGGGTCTTAGGGCGAGCTGACTCGGCCTTAGAGCCGTCGACAGCAGCGATAGGGCAGCGCCCTGGTCTCCCCGAAGGGGGCCCAAAGCCGTGGTTACGCGCCCAGTTCACCTGCCAGCCGCGCCAGCCAGTCCGTCCAGCGGCGGCTGGCCGTTTCGTCGTAGTTTTCGGACAGGGGGTTCATGAAGCCGTGGCCCGCGTCGGCCCGGCGGCAGGTGACCAGCGGCTCGGCTTGGAGGGTGGCGGCCAACTCGTCCACGTCGAAGTGAGGCTCATGGTCCGGGAAGATCAGGTCCACGGGGGCGAGCGGGGTGCGGTCGGCCATGGTCCGGATGGCCGAGCCGTAGAAACAGCAGGCGCGGAGCAGGGGGAGGCCTTGGGTGCAGACGGCGGCCCAGGCCGCCCCGGCCCCGGCGCTGAAGCCGATGAGCAGGACCGGGCGCGCGGCTTGTTTGGCCAGAGCCTTGACGCGCCGGGCGTAGGGGGTAAGCCCACCGTGGTCGAGGTAGGCGGCGTAGGCTTGTTCTTCGGAGGAGAAGTGCGGGTCGCGGCCGTCATAGGGATCGGCCACGGTCACGCGGTCGGCGTGTGGGCGCAGCAGGGCTGCCAGGACGTCGGTGTGGGGCGTGCGTCCCCAGATTTCGGTGGCCAGGATGATCTCCACGTGCGCTCCGTGGCTGCGGTTACCGGAGCGCCGAGCATAGGCCGGGCGGCGCGGGGTCGCAACAAAAACAGCCCCCCGCCGGACCATCCGGCGGGGGGCGTTTTATGCAACAGGTCAGCGAGAGTGTGAGATCGCTGCCGTCTAGTCGTTAAGGGCTTCGTAGACCTTGCCGACCATACCGTCATTGGGAGTCAGGGTTTTGCCGCCCGGGGTCCACTTGGCCGGGCAGACCTCGGCCGGGTGGTCGATGAGATAGGTGTTGGCCTCGACCTTGCGGACCAGTTCGTCCGCGTTGCGGCCCACGTTGTAGAAATTGATCTCGGACGAGACCAGCACGCCCTCGGGGTTGATGACGAAGGTGCCGCGCAGGGCCAGGCCGGTGTCATAGTCCCAGACGTCGAAGAACCGGGAGACCTCGCCGGTGGGGTCGGAGGCCATCTTGAATTTGACGTTCTCCAGCATGCGCTCGTCGGACTTCCAGGCCATGTGGGAGAATTTGGTGTCCGTGGACACGGAGATCACCTCGGCCCCGAGTTTTTTCAGGTCCTCGTGGCGGGAGGCCAGGTCGGCCAGCTCGGTGGGGCAGACAAAGGTGAAGTCCGCGGGATAGAAGAACAGGATGGCCCATTTGCCCGCCTTGCGCAGCGCGCCCAGGTCCACCTCGGTGAAGCCGCCCTCGGTGGGGTCGAAGGCCTCCAGCGTGAATTCGGGCACGGGCTGGCCCACTTTGGCGAAATCAGGCATGGTGTCGTTGGACTCGAAATCGTTGCTCATATTTATTTTCCTTTGTTTTTCAGCGGTTGAAATTTTTATAGGAATGATTACCGTTTTCAAGACACTAAGGGCAGGCCGGTTTGCCGTCAAGGGTTTTTTGCATTTTTCTCCACTTTGCCCGGCGGGCCATGGTAGTGTATACCGGGGCTTCCCGCGGGGCGGCCCGATCCCGGGCGTCCGGCGCATGATCGAATACAAAAAGAAAAGAGAGCGTTTATGACTTTCGGCTTCACCAAGATACGGGAAATGGAAATCGCGGAACTGGCCAGCACGGCCATCGTCTACCGCCACGACAAGACCGGGGCGCGCGTCCTGTCCATGATCAACGACGACGAGAACAAGGTCTTCGGCATCTCGTTCCGCACCCCGCCCGAGGACTCCACGGGCGTGGCCCACATCCTGGAGCACTCGGTGCTCTGCGGTTCGGACAAGTACCCGGTGCGCGAGCCGTTCGTGGAGCTGCTCAAGGGATCGCTCCAGACCTTCCTGAACGCCCTGACCTTCCCGGACAAGACCTGCTATCCCGTGGCCTCTGCCAACGTGCAGGACTTCTACAACCTCGTGGACGTCTACCTGGACGCGGTCTTTCACCCGCGCCTGACCGAGAACACCCTGAAGCAGGAGGGCTGGCACTACGAGCTGGAGTCGCCCGACCGCGACATGACCTACAAGGGCGTGGTCTTCAACGAGATGAAGGGCGCGTACTCCTCGCCCGACTCCCTGCTCTACGAACACTCCCAGCAGTCCCTGTTCCCGGAGACCACCTACGGCCTGGACTCGGGCGGCGATCCGGCGGTCATCCCGGACCTGACGTTCGACAAGTTCATGGCTTTCCACCGCGACCACTACCACCCGTCCAACGGGTACGCCTTCTTTTACGGCGACGACGACCCGGAGAAGCGCCTCGAGATCCTGGACAAGGTCTTCTCGCAGTACGAGGCCATCGACGTTGCCAAGACCCGCGTGCCGCTCCAGCCGCGCTTCGCCGAGGCCAAGACCGTGCGCAAGGGCTACCCGGCCTCGGACCGGCTGGCCAAAGGCATGTTCACGGTCAACTGGCTGCTGGCCGAGACCGCCGACGCCAACCTGAACCTGGCCCTGCACATCCTGGAGCACATCCTTATCGGCCTGCCCAGCTCGCCGCTGAAAAAGGCGTTGACCGACTCCGGCCTGGGCGACGATCTGGCGGGTGTGGGGCTCGAAGCCGACATGCGCCAGATGTTCTTTTCCGTGGGCCTCAAGGGCATGCACCCGTCCAACGCCATCAAGGTGGAGTCGATCATCTTCCACACCATCAAGGAACTGGTCGAGAACGGCATCGACGCCCGCGACATCGAGGCGGCCGTGAATTCCGTGGAGTTCTCCCTGCGCGAGAACAACACCGGCTCCTACCCGCGCGGCCTGTCGCTCATGTTCCAGGCCCTGTCCACCTGGCTCTACGATGACGACGAAAACGAGGGCGATCCCCTGGCCCTGCTGCCCTTCGAGAAGCCGCTGGCCAACGTCAAGGCGTGGCTCGAAAACGGCGACAGGATTTTCGAGGAGCTGCTGGCCCGGCTCTTCCTGCACAACCCGCACCGGACCACCGTGCTTCTGGAGCCGGACCAGCAGCTCGCCCGGACCCTGGCCAAGGCCGAGTCCGACCGGCTGAAGGAGGCCAAGAAGGCCATGACCCCGGACCAGGTCCGGGCGGTCATCGATGACGCCGCCGAGCTCAAGCGCCTCCAGGCCGAGCCCGACGCGCCCGAGGCCCTCAAAAGCATCCCGCGCCTGTCCGTGGCCGACCTGCCCGCCGAGAACCGGCCCATTCCCACCGAGGTGCGCCCCCTCGGCGGCCGCGAACTGCTCTTCCACGACCTGGCCACCAACGGCATCGCCTACCTGGACTTCGGTTTCGACCTGACCGTCATTCCTGACGATCTGTTGCCCTACGCCGGGGTCTTCGGCCGCGCCCTGACCGAGGCCGGGACCACCGAGCGCGACTACGTCGACCTGTCCCAGCGCATCGCCCGGACCTCGGGCGGCATCTGGGCCCAGCCCTTCGCATCGGCCGTCCGCGACTCCGAGGACGCCGCCGTCCGGTTGTTCCTGCGCACCAAGGCCACCGGCGAGCGCATCGCGCCCACCTGCGAGATCGTCACCGAGATCCTGACCTCGGCCCAGCTCGACAACAAGGAGCGCATCGGCCGCATCGTGGCCGAGGCCCGCGCCCGCGCCGAACAGCGGCTGGTCCCGTCCGGCCACATGATCGTGGCTACCCGGCTGCGCGCCCGGACCCACGCCGCCCACGCCATGGACGAGGCCATGACCGGCCTGACCAACCTGCTCTTCCTGCGCGACCTGGAAAAGCGCATCGAGGACGACTTCCGCAAGGTCGCCAAGGACCTGGAACGGTTCCGCAAGCTCCTGCTCAACCAGTCCACCCTGATCGTCAACGCCACCATGGACCAGGACCTCCTCGCCCTGGCCGAGCCCGCCATGAAAGCCGTGGTCGAGGCCCTGCCCGTTGGCGACCCGGCACCGGCAGGGCGGACCATCCCGACCCTGCCCGCCCGCGAAGGGCTGGCCATCCCGGCCCAGGTCAACTACGTGGGCAAGGGCTGCGGCCTGACCGAACACGGCATAGCCCTCACCGGCGCGGCCCAGGTGGTCAACAAGCTCATCCGTACCGGCTATCTCTGGGAAAAGGTCCGCGTCCAGGGCGGGGCCTACGGCGCGTTCTGCATAATGGACCGCCTGGCCGGAGCGCTCGCCCTCGTGTCCTACCGCGACCCCAACGTGGCCGACACCATCAAGGCCTTTGACGGCCTGGCCGACTACCTCGAGACCGTCCACATCGACGCGGACGAACTGGAAAAGTCCATCATCGGCGCCATCGGCGAGATCGACACCTACCAGCTGCCCGACGCCAAGGGCTTCACCGCCATGGCCCGCCACCTGACCAACCAGGACGACGACTACCTTCAAACCGTGCGCGAACAGGCCCTGAACGCCTCGGAAAAAGACTTCCGCGAACTCGCCCAGGCCGTGCGCGTGGTCGCCCAAAACGGCGACATCTGCGTCCTCGGCGACTCCCTCGCCATGGAAAACAGCGGCCTGGACCTGGACATCAAACAGGTTCTGTAAAAGAGCGCCTCCGGCGGCCGGGGGAAGGGGGAGAAAAACCCTTTGAAAAGGGTTCTTTCTCCCCCTTCCCCCGG
>NZ_JBGLYH010000081.1:0-14265 GCF_041414475.1 Pseudodesulfovibrio karagichevae | reverse complement strand
GCAAGGACGGCAGGATATTCCTGGACGAGTACCAGGTGTCCATGGACGAATTGGAGGACCACCTGAAACGGCTGGTGGCCGGGCAGAAGAAGCAGCTCTTCCTGCGCGCGGACAAGGAGGTCCCGTATGGCACCGTGGTCCAGGTCATGGGCGAGATCAAGGCCGCGGGCATCGACAAGCTCGGCATCGTGGCCGAAGAGCCGCGCGACCGGAACAGGAAGTAAGGGGAAGCGGGGCGGCATGCAGCGGGCACTGAGTTGGGCACTCTCCATTCTCTTCCACGCCGTGGCGGCGGTGGCGCTGCTCAATTCCGTGAGCCTGCCGCCCCTGACGCCCGAGAAACTCATGGAGGTGAACCTGACCCAGGTCCCGGAGCCGCAGCCGATCATCCCCATGCCCGCCCCCCCGCCCGCGCCCGAACCCGAGGCCGCGAAGGAGTGCCCGGACGTGCTCCCGGCCCCCGCGCCCCTGCCCATGGACAAGACCGTGGTCCTGGACGACGCTCCCCCGCCCGAGGCCCCGCCGCAGCCCGCGCCCGAGGCGGAACCCGCACCGCCGCCCGAGCCCGACGTGATCGAGATCAGCCCGTCCAAGACCCTGCCGCCCGCGCCCGACCACGCGTCCGAACCCGCGTCCGAAGAGGACCTGGCCGAGGACGGCCTGCCCAAGAAGATCTACGTGCGCAAGGACGGCACCGTGCACCGGGGGGCCGAAGCCCGCTTCGGCCGGGCCATGATGGGCGACTATTTTTCCTACTCCGCCAAGGAGTTCGCCGGCCAGTTCCGAGCCAAGGACGACCGGATCATATCCATCATCGACGCCCGCAACACCAAGTACGGGCGCTTCCTGATCTACGACTCCAAGAACAAGACCCTGCGCCGCCTGAAGCAGGCCTTCGGCAAGTACGTCTACACCATCGGCCCGTCCGTGTACGCGGACGAGCCGGTCACGGGCTCGGTCACCTTCCTGGCCAAGGACGACCGCATCGAGCGGTTCATCCTGGTCACGGACGACGACCGCATCGCCCACTACCCGGTCAAGGTGCACGTGCGCGAGGAAGAGGTCGCCTTTGAAGGCCCCACCGGGCGGATCGAGGCCAGGTTCTCCCGCCCGCCCTACGACGAGGGCCACGCGGGCGTGGTGGTCGTCCACGGCCCCGAGTGCGCGGACCCCGGCATGGTCCAGGCCTTCACCCGGACCCTGTCCATGCACGGCCTGGCGGCCCTGACCTTCACCCCGCGCGGATGCGGGCTCGAGACGCCCTCTCTGGCGGGCTCCGGCGAACTGGCCGAGGACACCCTGTCCGCCTTCGATTTCCTCGCGGCCCATCCGTCCATCGGCGCGGACAAGGGCGGAATCTGGGGCTCGGGGCCGGGCGTGCCCGCAGCCATCCGGGCCGCCGGACAGGCTTCCCCCCGTTTCCTGGTCTGCATGCTCACCGACGCGCTCGACCCGGCCGCCGTGCCGGACCGCGCCGCACTCGCCAGGCTGGACCTGCCCGTATTCTGGCTGGTCACCGGCCGGGAGACGGCCAAGTGGCGGCCCCTGATCGCCACCCTCGAGAACCTGCGCGACAGGCAAAAGCGCGCCTTCACCATCGTGATCGCCCCGGCCAAGACCAGCCGGGAAGTGCTCCAGGCCGAAGGCGGACGCTCCTCCTGGGTGGAGCAGGTGGCCGACGACCACGCCTCCCTGGCCGTGTCCTGGATCAACGGCCTCAAGTAGCCCCGCGAACCGCGCGGCCGGGGCGCACGCCTTCCATTCGGCCAGTAAATACGTTATGGTGCATCACCGTAGTGGACCATGCCCGTCACTTTCACCAGCCGGACGCCCTGTGAAGATCGACCGCGACCCGCTTGAACGCCCTGATCCCGAAGCCTGCAAACGGCTGATCGACGGCGATCCCGCCCTGTTCAGGCGGCTGGTCGAGGCGTCGGGCATGGCTATCTCCATCCATGACAAGACCCTCTTCCCCCTCTGGGGGAACCGGGCCTGGACCGAGCTCTGGGGGTATTCCCTCGAAGAGCTCCTGGACCTGCCCCAGGAACTGGCCATGCCCGAGGAGACCGTGGAGCTCTACTGGAAGAGCGTGCTGCCCGCGGTCAGCCAGGGCAAGCGGTGGCAGGGAGAGTACGTGATCCGGGCCAAGGACAACAACCTGCACACGGTCAAGGGGTGGTTCGACCCCATTGCCGACGCCTCCGGCGAAGTCACCTGCATCATCGCCATCAAGCAGGACCTGTCCGACCTCATCCGCATGCGCGAGGCCCTGGGCTCGGCTGAAAAGAGCCTGAACTTCATCTCCGACTGCACCAGCGACATCTTCTTCCGCCTGAACCTGCACACCGGGCTCTACGACTACCTCAGCCCCTCGGTGGAGCGGTTTTCCGGCTACACCGTCCGGGAATACCAGGAGTGCCCCATGCTCGTGCGCAAGATCGTGCACCCCGATTGGCACGGCTACCTGGACGAGGTCATGGCGGAGCTGCTGGTGGGCAAGGTGCGCGAGGAGCTGGAGTTCCAGTTCATCCACAAGTCGGGCGAAATCCACTGGGCCAGCCAGCGGCAGATCCTGCTCCGGGACAAGAACGGCGACCCACTGGCCGTGGAGGGCATCGCCACGGACATCACCGCGCGCAAGCAGGCCGAGGAGCGGCTGCGGGCCAGCGAGGAGAAGTTCCGTTTCCTGGCCGAGAACACCGCCGACGTCATCTGGACCATGGACGACGACTACCGTCTGGTCTACGCCACCCCGTCCATCAAGGACATCAGCGGCTTCACCCTGGAGGAGCTCCAGGGCCGCCCGTTCAGAAAGATGATCACCCGGTCGTCCATGGCCAAATTCGAGGAGGCCCTGGCCCGGCGCCGGGAGACCGAGGCCGGGGGGGACTACACCCTGATCAACAGCCTGGAGCTGGAGCACATCCACAAGGACGGGAGAATCTTCTGGGCCGAGACCATGATCAAGCGGCTGCTCGACGACAAGGGCCGTCCAAGAGGATTCCAGGGCGTGTCCCGGGACGTCACCCTGCGCCTGGAGGCCGGGGCCGCCATCATGGCCAGCGAGGCCCGCTTCCGCACCCTGTTCGAGGACTCCCCCATCTCCCTGTGGGAGGAGGACCTGACTAAGCTCAAGTTCTACTTCGACGAACTCAAGGAGCAGGGCGTCACCGATTTCCGCAAGTTCTTCTACGACAACCCCGAGGCGCTGGCCAAATGCGTTACCCTGGTCACCGTGGTGGACGTGAACAAGGCTACCCTGTCCCTGCTCGGCGCGACGAGCAAGGAGGACCTGTTCGGCAACCTGGACAAGGTCCTGACCGAGTCCTCCATGGCCGCCTTCGCCGAGGAGATGATCCTGCTGGCATCGGGCGGCCGGGAATACTGCGGCGAGATCACCAACCGCACCCTGAACGGCGACACCATCTGGGTCATGGTCCACTTCTTCGTGCCGGACGAATACAAGGACACCCTGTCCCGGGTCATCGTCTCCCTGCTGGACGTGACCCCCCGGCGGCGGGCCGAAGAGGCCCTCATGGACTCCGAGGAGCGCTACCGCATGCTGGCCGAGAACTCCCAGGAGGGCGTCATCGTCATGCAGAACGGCATGGCCCGCTACGTCAACGAGTCCATGATGCGCATCACCGGCTACTCGGCCAGGGAGCTCGAAGGGCTCGATTTCGTGGACATGGTCCACCCCGGCGACCAGGACGAGCACGCGCCGCAGTTCGCCCGCCTCGACTCCGGCGAGATGAACGAGTCCCTGGGCTCCTTCCGCATCCTGACCCGGAGCGGGGGGACCAAGTGGGTGAACATGAGCGTCAAGCCGATCATGTGGGGCGGCCGGGAGGCGCAGATGCTCATCCTGACCAACATCACCCGGTACAAGGCGCTGGAATCCGAACTGCTCATCGCCCACGCCCAGATGGAGAACCGGGTGCGCAAGCGGACCGCCGAGCTGTCCAAGGCCAACGTGCGGCTCAAGGCCGAGGCCGAGGAGCGGGGCAAGGCCCAGGAACGCATCCAGGCCCTGACCCAGCAGATCATCCGCGTGCAGGAGGACGAACGCCAGCGCATCTCCCGCGACCTGCACGACAACGTGGCCCAGGACCTTTCCTCCATCATGCTCAAGATGGAGACCCTGTTCGACGGCCTCCCGGACGCGGACCCGGAACTGGCCGAGCGGGGCGAGGCCGTGGCCGGCATCCTGCGCCACACCATCGCCTCGGTCCGCGAAATCGCCTACGGGCTGCGGCCTCCGGCCCTGGATCAGCTGGGATTGGTCCAGGCCCTGACCAACCTGTGCCACGATTCGGGAAACCGCTACGGCTTTGACGTTGACTTTTTTTCCACTGGAATTGAGAATATTTCCCTGGAGTTCGACGTGGAAATCAACCTCTACCGCATGGTTCAGGAAGCCGTCCGGAACATCTGCCGCCATGCCGGGGCGACCAAGGCGGTCATCCGCATGGTCAAAAGCCACCCGGACATCCTCATCCGCATCGAGGACAACGGCAGCGGATTTCCGATGCAGGAGAGCCTGGCCAAGGCCGACGCGGAAAAGCGCATGGGCCTGCGGAGCATGGAGGAGAGGGCCCGCCTCATCGGCGGTTCCATGGAGATCCAGACCCTGACCGGTACCGGCACACGCATACTTTTCAAGGTACCGATCGAAAGCGCGAGGAGACACGGCTAGTATGGGAGCGAACACCCTGGACATCATGATCGTCGACGACCACCCCCTCTTCAGGGAGGGCCTCAAAACCATCGTCAGCCGGGACGAGAACTTCGCGGTCTGCGCCGAAGCGGGCACCGGCCAGGACGGGGTGAACCTGGCCCGCACCCACAGGCCGGACATCGTCCTGGTGGACATCTCCATGCCCGACAAGAGCGGCATCCAGATGATCCGCGAACTCAAGGACGAACTGCCCCAGACCCGGTTCGTGATCATCTCCATGCACTCCGAGGCCGACTACATCGTCGAGGCCTTCCGGGCCGGGGCCACGGGCTACATCATCAAGGAATCCGCCGCCGGGCAGCTCATCAAGGGGCTGAACACCGTGGCCGGGGGCAACCTCTTCCTGGACAGCGCCCTGTCCCAGGAGGTGGTCTTCAAGCTGCTCCAGACCAAGAGCGACTCCCAGGACGGCAACGACGACCCCTACGCCACCCTGACCCCGCGCGAGCAGGAGGTCATGCGCATGCTCGCCGAGGGGCTGACCGCCAAGGGAGTGGCCGAACAGCTGTTCATCTCCCCCAAGACCGTGGAGAACCACCGCACCAACCTGATGAAGAAACTCGGGCTGAAAAGCTCCGTGGAACTCGTCCGCTACGCCGCCCGGCTGGGGCTCATCGACATCGAGACCTGGGCCATCTAGGGCCCTGCCGCAGCGCGGTTTGCAAGCAAAGAGCCCCCGGCGACCGAAGTTGCCGGGGGCTCTTTGTATGCAATGACTGACAAAACTATTGTGCTTCGATGGTGATCCGCTTGGGCTGGACCTTCTCCACCTTGGGCAGGAACAATTCCAGGACACCGTTCTCCAGGGAGGCCTTGATGCGCTCCCGGTCCACGATGTCGGAGATGGAGATGGCCCGCACGTATTCGCACGCGCCGAACTGCGATTCCACGGACTTCTCGCCCGGAACCGGGCACTGGCCCGAACGGCCCGTCACGGTCAGCTCGTCCTCTTCCAGGTCGATGGTCATGTCGCCCCTGCTCACGCCGGGCATATCCATGAAGATGTGGAACCCGTCCTCGCGCTCCAGGATGTCCGTGGCCGGACGGAAGCGGCTCAGTTCCTTGCCTTCCTCTTTCTTCGCGATCTCGCTCATGACACCCTCCTTAGGCAACGTCGATGCTGATGGTGCGCGGCTTGACTTCCGAGGACTTGGGCAGGGTCACGGTCAGCACCCCGTCCTTCATGGACGCGGTCACCTTGTCCCTGTCCACCGGCACGCCGATGTTGATAACTCTGTGAAAAACACCGCTCGGACGTTCCTGGCGATAGAATTTGCCTTCCGGGGCGGTGCGCTCGCCCTTGATGACCAGCGTCTTGTCGGTCAACGTCAGTTCCACGTCGTCGATGGCCACTCCGGGCACTTCCGCGCGGACGTAAATGTTCTCGTCGTCGTTGCTCAGATTGAGCGGGGGGTAGGCCAAACGCCGGTCGTCGCCCATGGGCGATCGAAGGATTTCCTCAAAGACACGATCCAGCCGGGACGGAAAATTGTAAAGCGTATTGAAATCGATAACCATGAACGGCACCTCCTTTTCGTTCGTTCGAAAACAAAAGTAGGCACGCTTTTTTGATCGTCAAGACGCCCTGTGGAAAATTTTTTTAGGGCTCCTGCTCGCGGCTAGGGAGCCCCGGAATGAAGAGAAAATGCTGCGGGATTCAGGGGCGCAAAAAAAGCCGCCCTGCACTCTATGAGTGCAGGGCGGCTTTTTTTGCAGGTAAACCGGTCGGCTAGTTCGAGCCGGTCCAGTCGCTTTCCGGGATGGCCTGGTCCACGAGCATGATGGGGATGTCGTCCTTGACCGGGTAGACCACCTTGCACTTGGGGCAGACCAGTCCGTCGCCGGCGGGCTTGGGCGTGAGTTCGCCCTTGCACTGCGGGCAGGCCAGGATATCGAGCAGTTCTTTCTTCAGGGTCATGGCGTTCTCCTTTTCAGTGGGAGCAGGATAGCCCCGGGCGCGGGGATTGGCAACCGCCGCGCTTTACCTCACGGCGCGGAGTCTGTACCTTTACGGACTGAACAACCTACAATCTTACGGGACAGCATACCCATGAGCATAGACCTGCACGCGCACACCACGGTTTCGGACGGGACCCTGACGCCCACGGAACTGGTCAAGCTGGCCAAGGAAAGCGGCCTCGACGCCATCGCGGTGACCGACCACGACACCTTCCAGGGCATCCCCGAGGCCCTGGAGGCCGGGAAGAAATACGGCATTGAGGTCATTCCGGGCGCGGAACTGAGCTTGGAATCCCCGGAAGGCGCGGGCTGGATCCACGTGGTCGCCCTGTGGCTGCCAAAGCAGGCGGACGAACTCCAGAAGGCCTTCGACTGGGTCATTGAGGGGCGCGCCAACCGCAACCACGAAATCGTGGCCAAGCTGCGCGCGCTGGGCGTGAACATCACCTACGAGGCCGTGGCCGCCCGCGCCTCGGGGACCGTCGGCCGCCCGCACTTCGCCCAGGAGCTCATGGCGCTCGGCGTGGTCTCGTCCATGGACGAGGCCTTCAAGGTCTGGGTCGGCGACAACGGCCGGGCCTACGTGCCCAAGCGCAAGCTCACGCCCGAAAAGGCGCTCTCCATCCTCAAGGACATCGGGGCCACCTCCATCCTGGCCCACCCGTTCGCCCTGCGGCTGAATTACAAGGAGACCGAAAAGGTCGTCCGCCGCCTCATGGACCTCGGCCTGGACGGCATGGAGGTCCTCTACTCCGAGCACTCCGAGGCCGACACCAAGGCCTTCGGCGAGATGGCCGACCGCCTGGGCCTGCTCCAGAGCGGCGGCTCGGATTTCCACGGGACCAACAAGCCGGACATCAAGCTCGGCGTGGGCCGGGGCAACCTGGACATCCCCAACGAGCTGCTGGACAAGATGAAGGCGGCCCGGCGGGCCAAGGGCCTGCCCGTCTAGCGCCTCCGCTTTCTCCTGGCGAAACGAACCCCCATCATGTAATCTGCGGCCATGCCCGACACCCCGTTCATCCCGGAACTGCTCGCCCCCGCGGGCGACATGGAAAAACTCGAGACCGCCATCCTCTACGGCGCGGACGCCGTCTACCTCGGCGGCGAAGGCCTCAACCTGCGCGCGGGCGCGGGCGGGTTCGACCGCCAAGCCCTGGAACTGGCCCTCTCCCGCGCCCACCAGGCCGGGGTCAAGGTCTACTACACCCTCAACGTCTACCCGCGCCAGTCGCACATGACCGCCGTGCGCGAGCAGATCGACACCCTGGGGGAACTCAAGCCCGACGCCATCATCGCCGCCGACCCCGGCGTCATCCGCCTGCTGCGCCGCGAACTGCCCGAAATCCCGGTACACATCTCCACCCAGGCCAACACCTCCAACGTGGAGGCCGTGCGCTTCTGGCGCGAGAACGGGGCCAAGCGCGTCAACGTGGCCCGCGAGCTGCGTTCCGCCGAGCTCGGCGAGATGCTCGACGCCTGCCGCAAACAGATGCCGACCATGGAGCTCGAGGTCTTCGTCCACGGGTCCATGTGCATGGCCGTGTCCGGCCGCTGCTACATGTCCGCCCTGCTCAACGACCGGCCCGGCAACCTCGGCCAGTGCTCCCACCCCTGCCGGTACGAATACCGGCCCGTGTCCATGACCTTCGAGGAACGCACCCGGCCCGGCGAAAAACTCTGGGAAATGCGCGAATACGAAAACCCCTTTGCCGAGGACTTCACCTTCGACGCGCCTGAGGAATTCGCCTTCTCCTCCCCGGACAACGACGGGCCCGCCCCCCAGCCCCCGGCCGACCGCGCCCTGTCCGCCGCGCTGGACACCGACAACTGGACCAAATTCTTCGCCGCCGAAGACCTCTGCCTGCTCCACTACCTCGAATGGTTCCGGCGCATGAAGGTTGCCTCCCTCAAACTCGAAGGCCGCACCAAGAGCTCCGCCTACCTCGCCCAGGTCGTGGACGCCTACAAGACCGCCCTGAACCACGCCGCCACCGGCCGGTTCCAGCCCGAACTCTACCTGTCCGAACTGGTCAACGCCGCCTCCCGCCCGCTGACCACCGGCTTCTTCGACCCGGCCAACCGGGGCGCCATCGCCCAACCGCCCGACCCGGCCGAAAAGCGCCCCGTGCTCGCCCGCATCCTCTCGCCCCTGGCCGCCGGACGCTGGCTCGTCCAGACCAAGGCGCGCTGGACCACCGCCGAACCCGTGGAAATCCTCGTGCCCGGCCTCATCCGGCCATACATCTCCGCCGAAGATTACGGCCTGGTCAACGAACTGGGCGAAGGCGTGGACACCTCCCACCCCGGCCAACGCGCCGTGTTCCTCTGCGACCACCCGGAAATCAAGACCGGCATGTTCATCAGAAAACCCTGGGATATGGACAAGCTCGACTAGACGGCCGTGGGGAATGCCTCCGGGCCTCCAGCCGTTGGCGAGTCTACGAGCCTTACGGATGAGGACAGCAGCGATCGGCTGGGGCGCTGCCCCAGACCCCGCCAGGGAACCTTTCGGAAAAAGGTTCCCTGGACCCTCCCAAACTTTTTGTGTGCCTTCGGCAAGGGTGCGCGAGGGCGGACGGCCAGGCTGTTTGATCGGGCGGCCGGTGTAGCTTGGTAAGACGTGTCCCGAAGTGTTCGCGCCGGACGTCCACGGGCCTCGGAGGGCCGCCCGGCGCGAACACTTCGGGACGGTTGCCAACGCCGCCCCCTCGTAATGGGGAACTCGAGTGAGTCGTTTAGCGGCGTTTTCTGACAGAGACATGAAGGGGCCCCATCTCTCGCGCTCTGCCTTTCCTCCAAAAAACACCCCGCGATTTCGGGCAGAAAAAACGGCGTGCTTCTGTTGCGAAGAAGCACGCCGTTCCATCCGTTTTTTCTGCCCGAAATCGCCAACCGGCACGGCGGAAGGCGTTCCTTGTCGGCCTTTCGCGACCGCATGTCTCCGAGCGCAGCGAGGCGATGGGGGTCCAGGGGGCCTTGCTCCCTGGCAGGTCCAGGACAGCGTCCTGGTCTCCCCGAAGGGGCCGCCGGAGGCCTCCCCTTACACCGCCTCCTCGCCCCCGCTTTCCTTCCCGCCGTACAGCGCATAGTACCCGCTCGGGACCACGACCAGCGTGAACAACGTCGACGCCACCAGGCCGAATATCAACGCCCAGGCCAGGCCGGAGAAGATGGGGTCCAGGGTGATGGGCCAGGCGCCGAGGGCGGTGGTCAGGGCGGTGAGCACGATGGGGCGCATGCGCACGGCGCCGGACTGGACGATGGCCTGTTTGAGGGGCACGCCGTCCTTGACCTCGGACTGGATGAACTCGATGAGCACGAGCGAGTTGCGGATGACGATGCCGCCCAGCGCGATCATGCCGATCATGGAGGTGGCGGTGAAGAAGACCGGGTCGCCGAACCCGCCGACCGTGGAGCCCGCCACGAGGTTGAGCAGCCAGAATCCGGGCAGTATGCCGAGCAGGGTCAGCGGGATGGCGGACATGATCAGGGTGGGCATGACGAACGAGCCGGTCTGGCCCACGAGCAGGATGAAGATGCCGACCAGGGCGGCGGCAAAGGCGATGCCGAGGTCGCGGAACACGTCCAGGGTGATCTTCCATTCGCCCTCGCCCGCCCACTCGGTGGTCAGGCCGGGTTGCAGGGGGTCCTTCCTGAGCATGGACTGGAGGTCGATGACGGCCTCGCCGGGCGGGATGCCCGCGGTTTCGGCGTAGACGTAGGCCACGCGCCTGAGGTTCTTGTGGTAGATGGGCTGTTCGGCCGGGACCTTGCGGAAGGAGCCGAGTTCGGCCAGGGGGACCATGGCCCCGGAGGCGGTCTTCATGCGCAGTTCGCCCAGGCTGTCCGGGCCGGTGCGCAGGCCGACGGGCAGGACCAGGCGCACGGGCAGCGGCTGGCGCTCGTTGGGCAGGTGCACGTTGGCCGGGACGGAGCCGGACAGGGCCATGCGCAGGGTATCGACCACGTCGGCGGTGGTCACGCCGTGCAGGGCGGCCTTTTCCTTGTCCAGGACGAAGTCGTACATGGTCCGGTCGGTCTCGGACGAGTCGTCCAGGTCCACCAGGCCGGGCAGGGTGGACATGACCGATTCCACGTGGCGCGCCCCCTGGATGAGGGAGCGGTAGTCCATGCCGGGCCTGCCGTATATCTCGGCGGTCAGGGTGGCGATGACCGGCGGGCCGGGCGGGGTTTCGACGAGCTTCATACGAACAAAGTTGCGATCCGCGATGGCCTGGAGGTCGTTGCGCAGCCGCAGGCCGATGGCGTGGGACTGCATGGCCCGTTCGGACTTGTCCTTGAGGTTGACGCGGATGTCCGCGAGGTTGGGCTGTTCGCGCCAGTAGTAGTGGCGGACCATGCCGTTGAAGTCCATGGGCGAGGGCGCGCCCGCGTAGGTCACGAAGTCGGTCACCTCGGGCACGGTGCGCAGGTACGCCTCGAAGTCGCGCACGGCGCGGTCGGTCCGCTCCAGGGTGGTCCCTTCGGGCATGTCCACGAGAATCTGGAATTCGTTCTTGTTGTCGAAGGGCAGCATCTTGAGCGGCACCAGGCGCATGAGCACCAGCCCGGCGCACAGGCCGAGCCCAGCCAGGATGGTGAAGAGCAGCAGCCAGCGGTTGCGGGCCTTGTCCAGGAACGGGGTGATGGCCGCGCCGTAGAAGCGCAGCAGCCGGGTTCCGACCTTCTTTTCGGGCTTGCCCTCCTCGGGCCGAGGTTTCTTTGGCTTGTGGTTGCGCAGCAGCAGATAGGCCATCCACGGGACTACGGTCAGGGCGGCCACGGTGGAGAAGGACACGGTCAGGGGCACGTTGGCGGCCATGGGGGCCATGTACGGGCCCATCATGCCGGTGATGAAGAAGAGCGGGGCGAATGAGACGATGATCGCCAGGGTGGACAGGATGACCGGGGGCAGGACCTCCTTGACGGCGGCCAGGGTGGCCTCGAGCGGGTCGCGCAGCCCCATGCGGATGTGCCGCTGGATGTTGTCCACGTTGGTGATGGGGTCGTCCACCACCAGGCCCAGCGAGAGGATGAGCGCGAACAGGGTCACCCGGTTGATGGTGTAGCCCATGAGATGGTTGACGAACAGGGCGAGCGAGAAGCTCATGGGCACGGCCAGGGCGACCACCAGGGCCTCGCGCCAGCCCAGGGTGAAGGCGAGCAGGGCGATGACCGTGATGATGGCGAAGAGCAGGGACGAGAGCAGGTCGTTGACCTTGGCGTGGGCGGTCTGGCCGTAGTCGCGGGTCACGGTCAGGGTCACGCCCTCGGGCAGGACGTCGCGTTCGAGCTCGTGGGCGCGCTTGATGACCGCGTCGGCCACGCCCACGGCGTTGACGCCCTTTTTCTTGGACAGGCCGATGGTCACGGCGGGCCTGGAGACGTTCTCGGGCTGCTTGCCGTGTTCGGTCATGTACAGGTCGGAGAAACCGATGCGCGAATAGCTGGTCGGCTCGGCCGGTCCGTCGATGACGTCGGCCACGTCGCGCAGGTAGACGGGCTTGTCGTCGAACACGCCGACCACCAGGGAGGCGGCGTCGTCAGCGGACAGCAGGAAGGACTCGCTGACCACCGGGGTGTCCTTGTCGTCGGCCATGAAATGCCCGGCGGCCAGGGAGCTGTCCGCGCCCTTGAGGGCCTTTGCGATCTCCTGGGGCGAGACGTGGAACCCGGCCATGCGGTCCGGGTGCAGCTCCACGCGCACCTCGCGCGAGCGGCCCGAGTACAGGCGCACCCTGGAAATATCCTCGACCTCGGCCAGCCGGTGGAAGAGCTCCTCGGCCATGCGCCGCAGGTCGAAATCGGTGTACCGGTCCTCAAACCCGTGGGCCGCGTGCAGGGTCAGGGTGACGATGGGCACGTCGTCGATCTCCACCGGCTTGACCACCCAGCCCGAGACCACGGACGGCACCAGGTCCTGGTTCTTCATGATCGTGTTGTACAGCTTGATGAGCGAGTCCTCGCGGTTCTCGCCCACGTAGAAGCGCACGGTCACGGCGGTCCGGTCCTTGCTGGACGTGGAGTAGACGTACTCCACCCCGTCGATCTGCCAGAGCAGCCGCTCCAGCGGCGTGGTCACGAGCTTCTCCACCTCTTCGGCGGACGCGCCCGGCACCTGAACCATGACGTCGGCCATGGGCACCACGATCTGCGGCTCCTCCTCGCGCGGGGTGACCAGGATGGCGGCCACGCCGACCAGGAGTGAGGCCAGGGCCAGGATGATGGACATCTGCGAGGTCAGGAAATAGCGGACAAAGGACGGCAGCAGTCCCTCGACCCTGGACGTGTCGGGCTGCATCAGAGGCCTCCCTCCGAGGACAGGCCCACGGTCTCGCCGCCGGACAGGCCGGACAGGATCTCGACCTTGCCGTCCACGGCCTGGCCTGTGCGCACGTAGACCGGCTGCCACGCGCCCTCGCTCTGGACCATGACGGTCTCGAGCTGGCCCACGCGGCGGACCGCCGCCTTGGGCACCAGCACGGTATCGCGCTCGCCAAGCGGGATCAACAGGCGGCCGAACATGCCGGGATACAAGCCGGGCCGGTCGGGCAGCCGGACCTTGACCAGGAAGGAGCGGGTCACGGGATCGGCCAGGGGCTCGATCTCCTGGACCACGCCGGTCAGCGGCGTCTTGTCGCTCAGGGCGGTGATGACCACGGACAGGGAGTCGCCGAGCCGGACGCGCCCGATGAGCGCCTCGCGGACCATGGCCTCCAGGTGCATGGCCCCGCTGGTGTGCAGAGTCAAAAGCTCCTTATTGGGGAAGGCCAGGTCGCCCGGCTCCACCAGCCGCTTGGCCACCTCGCCCGCCTCCTGGGCCGTGATGGTCGTGTAGCCCAGGTCGATCTCGGCCTCCTGGACCACCTTATCCGCCTCGCGCGCCTGGGATTCGGCCCCGGACACGCCCTGCTGGGCGCGGCTCAAGGCGGCCTTGGCCTGCAGATAGGCGGCCTCGGCCTTCTCCACTTCCTCGGCGGTGACCACCTTCTGCTCAAAGAGCTGGCTCATGCGCCGGTAGGTGGATTCGGACTTGGTGTACGCGGCCTGGGCCGAGGCCAGCACGTCGCGCGCCTGGGCCGTCTGGCTGCGGGCCGAGGCCAGGGCCTGGCGGGAGCGTTCCAGCCGGGTGTTGGAGGCGCGGCTGTCCAGGACCACCAGCTTGTCGCCCTTGGCCACCCGGTCGCCGGGCCGGACCAGCACGTCCAGCACCCGGCCCGTGACCTGGGCCTCCACCCGGATGTCGGTCTTGGCCTGGACCGTGCCCACCGCGTCGAACAGGCGCGGCAACACCGCGCGCTCGGCCACGGCCGTGGACGCGGGTTCGTACCCCGGCCCCTTCTTCACGGCCGCCGGAGGCTCCTGCCCGCAGGCGGCCAGGACCGCCGCGAGCATGACGATTGACAATATGTTCAAGATTATTTTTCGCATAACCAAATCTCTACCACACAACTCCGCACACCCGCCACGGTGAAGATGTATTTGCGGGAGCCTCCGGCGGCCGGGGGAAGGGGGAAAGGAAACCCTTTGGAAAGGGCTTTCCTTTCCCCCTTCCCCCGGACCCC
>NZ_JBGLYH010000080.1:0-14545 GCF_041414475.1 Pseudodesulfovibrio karagichevae | reverse complement strand
ACCGCGTCGTCGCGGCCTTCCAATCGTTCGATGCCCATGTCGGCCCCCTTTCGGTTTTCGCTTCCCTAACCATCCCCCATTCCCTCTCTCCCTCCTAAACTTTTTGGGCCGCTTCGCGGATGGTGCGAACTTTACAGAGCTCCTTCTTTTTCATTGTTCGAGAACGCCGCGAAACCGATTCTTCAAGTTCATTCCACACCGCCCTGCCGCGCCACGCCCAACCCCCGCAAAAAAAGACCCGACCAGGCACCCAACCTTCGCCGCAGGCGACACAAAAAGTTTGGGAGGGTCCAGGGAACCCTTTTCAAAGGGTTCCCTGGCGGGGTCTGGGGCAGCGCCCCAGCCGCCGGAGGCAGCCAGGCCGCCTACACGCCCATGATGTTGTACCCGGAGTCCACGAATATCACGTCGCCGGTGGTGCCGGTAGACAGGTCCGAGGCGAGGTACAGGGCGCATTTGCCCACGTCGTCGATGGTGATGTTCCGGTGCAGGGGGGCTTTTTCCTCGATGCGGCCAAGGATGGATTTGAAGCCGGAGATGCCGGAGGCGGCCATGGTCTTGACCGGCCCGGCGGAGATGGCGTTGATGCGCACGCCCTTTTCGCCCAGGTCCACGGCGAGGTAGCGCACGCAGGCCTCGAGCGCGGCCTTGGCCACGCCCATGGCGTTGTAGTTGGCCACGACCTTGCCCGCGCCGTAGTAGCTCATGGTCAGCACGGACGAGCCGGGCTTGAGCAGCGGTTCGAAGGCGCGGCACAGGGCGACCAGGGAGAAGGAGGACACGTCCAGGGCGACCTTGTAGCCCTCACGGCTGGTGTCGATAAAGCGGCCTTTCAGGTCTTCGCGGTTGGCGTAGGCGATGGAGTGCACGAGGATGTCCACGTCGCCCCATTTGTCACGCACGAGGTCGGTGCCGGCGGCTATCTCGTCGTCGGAGGTAACGTCGCACTTGTACATGAACTCGCCGCCCAGCTCCTCACAGATGGGGGCCAGGCGGCGCTCGATGGGATCGGCGGCGTAGCTGAAGGCCAGCCGCGCGCCGTGTTCCCTGAATTGCCGGGCGATGCCGTAGGCTATGGAGCGGTCATTGACCACGCCGAAGATAAGGGCTTTTTTGTCCTTGAGCAGCATGTCGTCTCCTTTGCTTGGCGGCAGTATACTCCACCGGAGGGCTTGTGGCGACGAAAAAGTGGGCCGGACGGGGCCGTTACATGGCGGCGTGGATCTCCTCGAGGATGCGGGCCGAGTTCGGGCCGCCGTCCAGGTTGAGATTGAGCGGCGCGGCCTGGCGGTCCAGGCTTTCGCGCATGAGTCCGGCCAGCCGTTCCGGGCCGAGGTCGTCCTGGGTGATGACCTTGAGCCCGCCCTTTTCCTCGATGCGCCGGGCGCGCATGTTCTGCTCGCGGTTCTGGAGAAAGGGATACATGAGCCCGAAGGTGTTGGTGGCCAGCAGGTTCATGGTGGTGTTGTAGCCGCCCAGCGAGACCGACAGGCGGGCCAGGTCCAGATAGGCCAGGAACCGCTTGGTGAACCGCTTCAGGGTGATGTGCGGGTGGGCTGAGGCAATGGCCTGGAGGCGCTCGAATTCATCCTCTTCGGCGTAGGGGCCGGTGAACACGGCCAGCCGGTGCGGGTGGGTCTCGTTGAGGATCGGCGAGGCGGCCAGGGCCCCGCGCAGCAGGTCGCGGCCGATGTGCCCGCCGCCTACGGACACGACCACCAGCGGGGTGTCGCCGAGGTTCAGTTCGGCGGCCAGTCGTTGGGTTTCGGCCGGGTCGGGCTTGCGGGCCACGTAGCCGGTGTAGTGGACCTCGGGGACGATGCCCTCCACGCCGGGAAAGGTCTCGTCCAGGCGCACCAGGTTGGGGTCCGAGTGGACCAGGACGTGGTCGAAATTGGGGTTCAGGTAGCCGTGCACGCGCTCCACCTGGCGCTTCATGTCGTTCTTTTCCACCAGGATGTCGCGCACGGAGCAGACGGATTTGCACTTGCCGTACTCGCCCTTGCGGACCTTCTTGAGGATGGGCAGGAGCTCGAAGCGGAACTTCTTGCGGCCGAACGGGAAGAGCTCGACCATGAAGATGTCGGGCTGGTATTCGGCCATGATCTCCTTGAACAGGCGCAGGCGGCGGACCAGGACTTCGTCCACCTCGGCGCCCTCCTCCAGGGGGATGAAGCGGGTGAACTTGGCGTCCATCATCAGGCCGGGCAGCTGGATGCGGGTCATGTTGGCGGGCGGGTCGAAATCCACCTCGGCTCCGCCGGTGACCAGGATGACCTCGTGGTCCTTCAGGGCCTTGACGATTTCCAGGGACCGGAACATGTGGCCCACGCCGAGCACGTGCTGGCAGTAGAAGACGATGCGCATTACAACTCCATGTTCAACTCGCCCAGGGCGAGCTCGTTTTCGATGCATTCGATGCGGTGCAAGCGGTAGGGAAGATATTCCACGGGATCGCCGGGCATGAACTCGGCCCCGGACAGGGCGTGGGCCAGGCAGCGCAGCACCCCGTTGTGGGTGACCACCAACACGGACTGGCCGGGGTGTTCGGCGGCGAAGTCGATGAGCGCGTCGCAGGCCCGGCAGAGCACCTCGTCGCGGCTCTCCCCGCCCTCGGGGCGAAAGCCGAACCCCTTGTACTCCTCCCTGCCCACTTCCTTGCGCATGTTCTTGAGCTCGGTCTTGGTCAGGCCGGTCCAGTTGCCCCAGTCCTGCTCGCCGAGGCGCTCGTCCTCGAACATGGGCAACCCCAGGGCCATGTTGACCAGGGCGCCGGTCTCGCGGGCGCGGGACAGCGTGCTGGTCAGGATGCAGTCGAACCCCTCCCCGGCCAGGGACTCGCCCCACTTGCGGGCCATGTCGCGGCCCTCGTCGCACAGTTCGATGTCCTTGTTGCCCTGGATGCGGCACTCGCGGTTCCATTCGGTCAACCCATGGCGCATGCAGAAAAATGTCGTCATGTCAGGCCCTCGCTTCGGCCAGCTCGCGCAGCACTTCGACCACCCGGCCGTAGTTGCGCGCGGCATCGTGTTCTCTGGCCACATGGCCCGGCGCGTTGGCCGCCAGGGCCAGGCACCGCTTAGGGTCGCGGATCAGTTCGTCCACGCCCCGGGTGAAATCGTCCAGGGTCGCCCCGGTGATGATCCCGGTGCGGTTGTGGGCCACCACCTGGGGCGCGCCCTCGTCGTCGGTCGCCACCACGGGCAGGCCGCACTGCTGGGCCTCCAGGTAGACCATGCCCACGCTCTCCGCAAGGCCCGGGAAGGCGAACAGGTCGCCCGCCGCAAAAAACCCGCCCAGCTTTTCGCGCTCCACCAGGCCGAGAAAGCGGACCCGGTCGCCGAGCAGGTTGCGGGCCTCGGGCTCCAGCTCGGCCCGGCGCGGGCCGTCCCCGGCCACGGCCAGGAAGACGTCACGGCCCCGCTCCACGAGCGCGGCGCAGGAGCGGAAGACCCAGCGCAGCCCCTCGGTCTTGACCCCGGGACGCATCATGGCCGCCGTCAGCACCACTCTCGCGCCCTGTGCGCCCCATTCCCGGCGCAGGGCGGCCCCGGCCTCGTCGTCGCGCGTGAGCAGCCCCTGGGGGAGCCCGGGTGGGACGTGGGAATAGCGGTCCGGAGGCAGTCCGAGCCTGGCGCAGCCGCGCAGGTCATTGAGCCGGTTGCAGAAGATGTGGTCCGCCCGGAGCATGGCCCGCCGGTTCAGCCGGTAGCCGGGCCAGGTGGCGGGCTTTTTGCCCCGGTTGACCGCGTAGCTGGCCTGGAAGATGGCGTAGGGAATGCCCAGCCTAGCCGCGCAGGCCGGACCGAACACATCCGGGGCCTTGTAATAGGTCCCGTAGGTCAGCCAGGCGTCGCAGCCGTGCGCGGCCTCGGCCATGCGCCCCGCCGCCCGGTACGCGCCGGGCCACCGGCCCGGACGCTTCCATATCTCCCTGGCCGGAAAGTACGGCATGGCGACCACCTCGTTGCCCAGGCCGACCAGCGCGTCACGCAGGTCTCGGGCGATGGTCACGTCGCCGGAGACCGACGCGTTGTCGAGCGGCTTGAACGGGGTGCACAGGGCGATCTTCACGGGTCACTCTCGGGGTTGCATCGGGACGCCGTCATGGGAATACACCAAATTTCCGGCCCCGGCGAACCGGGCCTACTGCTTGGGCGGCACCAGCGGCAGCGGCTCGGGCACCACCTCGGGCAGATTGGCCAGCCGGGTCTCCACCACCTTGGGGTTCGGGTAGGTGTGCAGAATGGATTCGAGCAATTCCTTGGCCTTGGCGTAATCCCGGTCGTTCTCGGCGATGTCCGCCTCCAGGAAGACGGCCAGGGAGCGGGTCTCGTCCGAGATGTTCTTGAGATTGAGCAGGGAATTCAGGGCCTTTTCCGCCTGGGACCAGCTGGAGATGAAGGTGTAGCTCTGGGCCAGTTCGTACAGGCACTTGGCCTTGGCCTCGTCGTCGGCCGCCGAGTCCGCGCAGTTCTCCAGGGTGGCGGCCACCAGGTCGTAGCTGCCCATGGAGCGGTAGAGCCGGGCCATGCGCAGCTGGGTCTTGTAGATGTGTTCCGGGTTGCCCTGGGCCTGGTCCAGGCACTTCTCGAAGGCCTCGATGGCCTTGGTGGTGTTGCCCAGCTCGGAATAGGCCTCGCCCAGCTGGAACATGATGTTCCAGGCCGTGTCCGGGTCGCTGCCCAGCTCCAGGTACATGGCCTCGAGCAGGACCACGGCCCGGTCGTAGTCGCCCTTGACGGACATGGCGATCTCGGCCAGGCGGTCCCAGGCCTCCTTGCGGAACTGGCCCTGAGGCTCCACCTGCAGGTAGCGCTCGTAGTCCTTTTCCGCCTCGAGGTAGAACCCCTTGGAATAGGAATCGCGCGCCCGCTCGATGTCCTCCTGGCCGGGCGTGGAGGGCGAAGAGCAGGCCGCGACGGCAAACACCGTCGCGGCCAGCAGTATCAGTACGAGTAAGCGTCGCATGGTCCCTATGCCCGGACCTCGCTCAAGTCTTCGTCATCGTCCATAACCAGGTCGAAGCCGATCACCTTGTTGGCGTCGTCCATGCGCACCAGGCGCACGCCCTGTGTGGCCCGGCCGCGCGTCTGGCTGACCTCGCTCACGGACATGCGGATGACCTTGTTCTGGGAGGTCAGCAGGATCACGTCGTCGGATTCGTTGACCATGTGCGCGCCCACGACCTGGCCGGTCTTGTTGGTCAGGCGCATGTTCAGGATGCCCTTTCCGCCGCGCGTCTGGACCCGGTACTGGTCGATGGACGTGCGCTTGCCGTAGCCGCCTTCGCTGACGGTCAGGATCTGGTCGCGCTCCTGGTCGCCGGTGACCACGCAGGCCACGACCTCGTCGTTGGGCCGCAAGGCCATGCCCTTGACGCCCGCCGTGGCGCGTCCCATGGGCCGGGCGTCGTTGATGTTGAAGCGGATGGCCGAACCGTCGCGGCTGGCCAGGATGCAGTCCACGTCCGGCTCGATCTCGCGCACGGTCATGAGCTCGTCATTGTCGCGCAGGTTCACGGCGCGGATGCCGGTGGTCCGGCAGTTGCCGTACAGCCCGATGGACGAACGCTTGATCATGCCCTTCTTGGTCACGAACAGGAAGAACTTGTCGTCCGCGAACTCCCGCAGCGACAGGCAGGTGGCGATGTTCTCGTCCTTGTCCAGGGGCAGGAGGTTGTTGACGTGCCCGCCCTTGGCGTAGCGCGACCCTTCCGGCACCTGATGGACCTTGATCTTGAACATCTTGCCGAAGTTGGTGAACAGCACCAGATGCTGATGGTTGGTGGTCAGCATGAAGGTGTGGATGAAGTCGCCGTCCCCGGTCTGCACGCCCGCGATGCCCTTGCCGCCGCGCTTCTGCGCCGTGTAGTTGGACAGCGGGGTGCGCTTGATGTAGCCGCGCCGGCTCAGGGTGATGACCGTCTCCTCGTCCGGGATGAGGTCCTCGATATCGATGGAGTCCAGGTCCGCCTTGAGCAGTTCGGATTTGCGCGGGGTGGCGTAGTTCTCCTTGATCTCGTTCAGCTCGTCGCGGATGACGCCCTTGAGGACCTCCTCGTTGGACAGGATGGACTTGAAGTATTCGATCTTCTTCATCAGCTCGGCCAGCTCTTCCAGGAGCTTGTCGTGCTCCAGGCCGGTCAGCTTCTGCAGGCGCATGTCGAGGATGGCCTTGGCCTGGATGTCCGACAGGCTGAAGCGGGACATCAACCCTTCGCGGGCCTCGTCCGGGGTCTTGGACGCCCGGATGAGCTTGACCACTTCGTCGATGTTGTCGAGCGCGATGCGCAGACCTTCCAAGATGTGGACGCGCTTCTCGCACTTGTCGAGGTCGAACTTGGTCCGACGGATGATGACCTCGCGCCGGTGCTCCAGGAAGTGGCCCAGGACCTCCTTCAGGTTCAGGAGCATGGGCCGCTTGCCGACGACGGCCATCATGTTGATGCCGAAGCTGGTTTCCAGCGGGGTGAACTTGTACAGCGAGTTGATGATGATGTCCGCGATGGCCCCGCGCTTCAGATCGAGCACGATGCGGATGCCCTTGCGGTCGGATTCGTCGCGCAGGTCGGCCACGCCGTCGATCTTCTTCTCGTGGATCAGGGCCGCGATCTTCTCCACCAGGGAGGATTTGTTCAGGGCAAAGGGAATCTCCCTGATGATGATCGCTTCCTTGTGGCCCTTCTTGGCCTCCTCCACCTCGACCACGCCGCGGATCTTGATGGAGCCGCGCCCGGTGGTGTAGGCGTCGACCAGCCCCTGGCCTCCGAAGACCGTGCCGCCGGTCGGGAAATCCGGGCCCTTGATGAAGTGCATCAACGACTCGATGGTGCAGTCCGGGGTGTCCAGGAGGTGGATGGTGCCGTCGATCAGCTCGCCCAGGTTGTGGGGCGGGATGTTCGTGGCCATGCCGACCGCGATGCCCGTGGTGCCGTTCAGGAGCAGGTTCGGGACCTTGGTGGGCAGGACGGACGGCTCCTGCAGGGTGTTGTCGTAGTTGGGCGTGAAGTCGACGGTCTGCTTTTCGATGTCCCCGAGGAACTCCGAACAGAGCTTGGCCATGCGCACTTCGGTGTAACGCATGGCGGCCGCGGAGTCGCCGTCGATGGAACCGAAGTTGCCCTGGCCGTCCACCAGCATGTCGCGCATGGAGAAGTCCTGGGCCATGCGCACCAAGGCGTCGTAGACCGCGGAGTCGCCGTGCGGATGGTACTTACCGATGACGTCGCCGACCACGCGCGCGGACTTCTTGTAGGCTCGGTTATGGTAGTTGCCCAGGTCGTGCATGGCGTACAGAATGCGCCGGTGGACGGGCTTGAGCCCGTCGCGCACGTCCGGGATGGCGCGCCCGATGATGACGGACAGGGAGTACTCAAGGTAGCTTTTCTTGAGTTCGCTCTCGATGGTAATCGTATTGATCATTCATTTGCCTCCGATGGCGGGAAATCGACTCGATCCCCGGCCACCCATAAACTTGGTGTCCCGCCCTCCGGCCCTGCCGTTTGGCGGTGTTTCTCGTCTCATTCAAAGGCCGACGCCCACGGCCCGCCGCCCTCCTGGGGAAAGCGGCGCGTCGCCCGGGGCGGCCCGGGACCCTAGATATCCAGCTCCTGGACGGCCAGGGCGTTCTTTTCGATGAACTCCCGGCGCGGTTCCACGTTGTCGCCCATGAGGTCGACGAAGATGTCGTTGGCCGCGGCCGCGTCCTCGATGGTCACCTGGAGCATGGTCCGGTTTTCCGGGTTCATGGTCGTTTCCCAGAGCTGTTCCGGGTTCATTTCGCCCAGACCCTTGTAGCGCTGGATCTGCCAGCCGCGATGGGCTTCCTCGATGACCGCGTCATACAGGTTGAAAAAGCCGGAAACGGCCTGCTCGCCCTCTTTCAGGTCCAGGGCGAACTCGAACCCGCCGCAGGCCTCCTTGAGCTCTCCATAGGTCTTGAAGGCGGTCTTGTAGAGCTTGGAGTAGAAGAACTCCATGGCCAGACGGGTGCGGTGGCCGTTCTCGTTCTCGAAGATGAGATACGTGCGGTCCTTTTCCATCTCCTGGTCGTGCTCGGTCTCGATCTCCACCCGGTAGCCGTTGGTCTCGAAGTCCTGCTTGAACTGCTCGGGTTCGTGCTCCTCGAAATAGGTGAACGAGATGCGCTCCGGGAAGTCCATGAGCTTGCGGTACAGGACCCCGTCGATGCCCACGGTCTCGGCCTCGTGGAACCGGGTCCGCAGGAAGCGGATCTTGTCCATGATATCCGTGAGCTTCTTCCCTTCCAACAAGGTCCCGGCCTCGGTCTTGACCTTGAGGTCGCCGCCGATGCGCTCGAGCAGGAAGTCGTCCAGCTCGACGTCGTCCTTGATGAACCGCTCGAACTTGCCCTTGCTCGCCCGGTAGAGCGGCGGCTGGGCGATGTACACGTGGCCCCGGTTGATCAGCTCCTCGTACTGCCTGAAGAAGAAGGTCAGCAGCAGGGTGCGGATGTGCGAGCCGTCCACGTCGGCGTCGGTCATGATCACGACCTTGTGATAGCGCAGCTTGTCGTAATCCTTCTCGTCCTCCTCGTGGCCGATGCCGATGCCGAAGGCGGTGATCATGGCCCGGATTTCCTTGTTGCCGAGCATCTTGTCCAGGCGCGTCTTCTCCACGTTCAGGATCTTGCCGCGCAGGGGCAGGATGGCCTGGATCTTGGGGTCGCGGCCCTGCTTGGCCGAACCGCCTGCGGAGTCGCCCTCGACGATGAAGATCTCCGAGTCCGCGGGGTTCTTGGACTGGCAGTCCGCCAGCTTGCCGGGCAGTGCGTTGTCGGACAGGGCGCCCTTGCGCCGGACCAGGTCGCGGGCCTTGCGGGCCGCCTCGCGCGCCCGGGCCGCGTCGACCACCTTCTCGATGATGAACCGCGCTTCCTTGGGGTTCTCCTCGAAGAAGACGTTCAGCTTCTCGTAGATCACGCCCGCCACCAGGCCGGCCGCCTCGGAGTTGCCGAGCTTGGTCTTGGTCTGGCCTTCGAACTGCGGGTCGGGCAGCTTGACGGAGATGACCGAGGTCAGCCCCTCGCGCACGTCGTCGCCGGTCAGCTTTTGGATGAGCTTCTTGGGCAGGTCCGCGTTCTGGACGTAGTTGTTGATCGCCCGGGTCAGGGCGGTCTTGTACCCGGCCAGGTGCGTGCCGCCCTCGATGGTCCGGATGTTGTTGGCGAACGTGTAGGTGTTTTCCTTGTAGCTCGCGGTGTACTGCAGGGCGAACTCGACGATCATGTTCTCGGACTCGCCCTCGCCGTAGACGATCTCGCCGATGGTGTTCAAGTTGGAGTTGATGTCCTGGACGTACTGGCGGATGCCGCCGTCGAACTTGAAGGACTCGGCGTTGCCGCTGCGTTCGTCCTTGAACTCGATCTCCAGGCCGGAATTGAGGTAGGCCAGCTCGCGGAACCGCTTGCGCAGGACGTCGTATTCGAACTGGTTGACCTCGAAAATATCCTCGTCGGGCCGGAACCGCTGGGTGGTGCCGGTGGAATCGGACGGACCGATCTCCTCCAGTTCGTGGGTCACGTGGCCGCGCTCGAACTTCATGCGGTAGGTCCTGCCGTTGCGCCGGACCGTGGTCTCCATGAACTCGGACAGCGCGTTGACGCAGGACACGCCCACGCCGTGCAGGCCGCCCGAGACCTTGTAGGAGTCGTTGTCGAACTTGCCGCCCGCGTGCAGCGTGGTCATGGCCAGCTGGACCGCCGGGACCTTCTCCTTGGGATGGATGTCCACCGGGATGCCGCGGCCGTTGTCGGTGACCGTGCAGGAGTTGTCCATGTGCAGGGTGACCTTGATCTTGTCGCAATACCCGGCCATGGCCTCGTCGATCGAGTTGTCGATGACTTCGTAGACCAGGTGGTGCAGGCCCCGGATGTCCGTGGAACCGATGTACATGGCCGGACGTTTCCGGACGGCCTCGAGTCCCTCAAGTACGGTAATTGACTCGGCGTTGTACTGTTTCTCGCTCATTTATGCGTTTTCCTCGGTATAGTATGTCTCTTCCTGGATCATCATAGGCATGACGATCACGTTGTAATCCTTGTCGTCGGAACCTGTCAGGCCGCACGGGGCCTCGGTGCCGGTCAGGGTGAACTTCACGGTGGGAGAGGCGAAATGGTTCAGTATCTCGATCAGGTTGCGGGTCGGGAAGGCGATGCGGGCCATGTCGCCGGAGAAGGTGGCGTCGATGGATTCGCGCGCCGTGCCGGTCTCCTGCCCCTGGGCCGACACCGTGACCTCGTTGTCGGAAAAGGAGAAGTAGGCGCAGCGGTTGGAGTCGGTGTTGAACAGGGCCACGCGGGACAGGGCGTCCACCAGGTCCAGCCGGTTGACTTCCAGGGTGGAGACGTTGTCGTCGCCAAGCCGGGCCAGGAAGTTGTTGTAGTTGGGATACTGGTAATAGGACAGCGGCAGGGTGAAGGTCTCGCGCTTGTCGCCGGTGCGGAAGAACAGCCGCTTGTTGGAGATGGCCAGTTCGATCTCGTCGGCGGTCAGCCACTTCTTGAGCTCGGTCAGGTACTTCTTCTGGATGAGCACGCCCTCTTCCGGGAGCATGGCGAAGATGTCGTCGTTGACGAAGTTGAGCATGGCGAACTGGTGTCCGTTCAGGCCGCAGACCTCGACGGTCTTGTTGCCGTCCTTCTCGCGCGGGACCATGTAGATGCAGGCGATGGCCTCCATGGAGTCCTCGTCGGAGATGCAGAACGAGATCTTGTCGATGATCTCGTGCAGGAAGTCGCCGGACCAATAGACCGTGTTGTCCTCGGGGAAGGACGAGAATTTCTGGAACCATTCAGGGTCGTTGACCGGGAACTTGTACTTGCGGGCCTTCTGCTCCACCAGGACGTTCTGGTCGGAGTCGTCCGTGCGGATGGTCAGCTCGCCCTGGTCGGACCGCAGCTGCTTGACCAGATCATAGAAGGCGCGTCCCTGCACGCCGGCCAACCCCTCGCCCTCCAGGGCCGCAGGGTAGGAACCCATGAACTCCAGGTTGGAGTCCGTGCTCATGATGTTCAGGTTCCCGTTTTCGCACTGGAGCCAGATGGTCCGCAGAAAGGCCGCGCCGGTTTTCGCCGGGATGATGTTCGCCGACTTCTGGAGTCCTTCGATGATTTCATCTCGGTTCACTTTCAGAAACATAAAAAATATCTCCTTGATTGAGATTTATTACCACGGTTCCTTTGTTCCTTTCGGAGTAAAGAACTTGTAATCGTTAACTTTTTTAAGCACACCCATTGTCATGACTTTGGAACCGAACGTGCCGAAAACGGTCGGATTCGAAAAAGATCACGACATGCGACATTTATTCTTCAAGGTTTTCAACAGTTGTTTCAATTCGAAGTCATCTTCCTGTAATTGATCGATTTTTTTAACCGAGTACAGGACCGTGGAGTGGTCCTTTCCGCCAAAGGCCCTGCCCAGGGCCGGGTAGGAAGTGTTCAGCATCTGGCGGCAAAGGAACATGGCCACCTGGCGGGCGTGGGCGATGTGCTGGTGCCGTTTGGTACCGGTCAGGTCCTTGACGTGCACGCTGAAGTGCTCCGCCACCACGCTGAGGATCTTCTTGGGCGTCAGGTCGTCGGTGGTCTTTTCCTCGGTGTTGGCCAGGATGTGTTCGAAATCCTTCTGGGAGAGGTCCTGCTTGACCAGTTCCTTGAAGGCGAAGAGCTTGAGCAGGATGCCCTGGAGATAGCGGAAGTCCGTGAACCGCTGGGCCAGGGTCAGGATCTGTTCCTTGCTCAGGGAGAGGCGCTTGGCCCGTACCTGGCGCTGGATGTAGCCCACCCGAATCTCCAGATCCGGTTCCTTCAGGGTGACGATGAGCCCCCAGCCGAGCCGGGACTGGAGGTTGTCGTCCAGGAAGTCGTAGCTGGTCACCTTTTCGCGGCAGGCCAGGACCATCTGCTTCTTGTTGTCGTAGAAGTGGTTGAAGATATTGACCAGTTCCTGCTGGAAATGGGGATGTTCCTTGATCTTGTGGAAGTCGTCGATGAACAGGAAATTGTACTCGAACAGGTGATTGCGCGCCTTGAACGGGTCGCCCTTGAAGCGGATGGAATAGAGCGAGTTGAGCTCGTCCAGGGAGCCCATGAAGATGGTCGAGTAGTCGTGCTTCTTGGCTATCTCGTTGGCCACGGATTTGAGCAGGTGGGTCTTGCCCGATCCGCCCGGGCCGCAGATGATGAACGGGTTGAACAGGGAGCCGGACTGCTTGGCCACTTCCTTGGCCGAGGCGATGGGGAAATAGTTCTTCTTGTTGATCAGGAAAGTGTCGAAGGTGAATTCCTGGCCAAAGGGGAAGTCGATGCGCTTGACCACGTCGGCTACCTGCACGCCGCGCAACCGTTCCGGGCTGTCGCTGTCCTTGTAGCTGACCACGTATCCGTTGCCCAGGAACATGTTCAGTTGCGCCTCGAACCTGTCCTGGATGTCGGACTCGAACCACCTGGCGAAAAACGCATGGGGAAAACCTACGGTAAGTCGTTTGTTTTCCTCGGAGTAATCGAAGGAGAGCGGGTCGTACCAGCGTTTGAGTTCCTTGTCCGTGCAGGTCAGGAGGAGATGTTGCCGAAGTGATTCTTTCACGATAGGATGGTACCGATTACAACCATTTGAAATTATTAGGTTAAAAAAAATAAAAATTGGGTCTAAACAAACTCCCGAAATTTATTTGATTCTATACCCCAAAATGGCCCCAAAGCCAAGCTTTTCCGCCGATTTTTCCCTTGTTTCCAGCCCGGAAAAGACGCATTTCCAAATGACTTGCGATGCCTGTTGAAAACATGAGGAAAACATGGAGTTTTCCTCTCTTTTGGCAGTTATACACAGACTCGGCCGGGGCCGGGCAACAAGCTGGTTTTCCTTCCGGCGAATTTGGATTACAAGGGGTGGACTTTACGTATGGAACAACACCCCCGCGCGGGCCGCTGCCCAGGGGGCGAAGGCAGGATAGAAATGGCAGAATTCAAAGTGAACAAGACGGTCCGGGAGATCAACGAACGCATCCGCAAGGGCAAGGCCGTGGTGGTCAATGCCGAGGAGATGATCGAGATCGTCAGGAAGGAAGGCAAGGTTAAGGCCGCCCAGGAAGTGGACGTGGTCACCACCGGCACCTTCTCGCCCATGTGCTCCTCCGGGCTGCTCTTCAACATCGGCCAGCAGCCGCCGGTCATGAAGGTTTCCCGGCTTTGGCTGAACAACGTGCCCTGCTACAGCGGCATCGCGGCCGTGGACGCCTACCTGGGCGCCACGGAGCCGTCCGACGACGATCCGCTGAACAAGGTCCACCCGGGCCGCTTCGCCTACGGTGGTGCCCACGTCATTGAGGACCTGCTGCGCGGCAAGGCGGTGCACCTGCGGGCCGAGGCCTACGGCACGGACTGCTACCCCCGGCGCGAGCTGGACAAGGATATCACCCTGGCCGACCTGCCCAACGCGGTCATGCTCAACCCGCGCAACTGCTACCAGAACTACAACGCGGCCGTGAACCTGACCAACCGGACCATCTACACGTACATGGGCCCACTCAAGGCCAACGCGTCCAACGTCAACTACGCCACCGCGGGCGAGCTCTCGCCGCTGTTCAACGATCCGTACTTCCGGACCATCGGCATGGGCACGCGCATCTTCCTGGGGGGCGGCATAGGCTATGTCATCGGCGAGGGCACGCAGCACGTGCAGAAGCCCCAGCGCAACGAGCGCGGCATCCCCGAGGGCGGGTCGGGCACGCTCATGCTCAAGGGCGATTTCAAGAAGATGAACGCCCGCTACGTGCGCGCCCAGTCGATCATCGGCTACGGCGTGTCTCTGTCGCTCGGCGTGGGCATCCCCATCCCCATGCTCAACGAGGAGCTGGCCTGGTTCACCGGGGTGTCCAACGAGGACATCTCCATGCCGGTCAAGGACTACGGCTACGACTATCCCAACGGCATCCCCCGCGAGGTCACCCGCGCGTCCTTCGCCGAACTGCGCAGCGGGGAAATCATGGTCAATGAGAAGAAGACCGCCACCGTGCCCGTGACCTCCCACTCCATGTCCCTGGAAGTGGCCGACAAACTCAAGGAATGGATCCTGGCAGGCAAGTTCCTGCTGACCGAAAAGCAGGACGACATCCCGAGCTTCTAAAAAGAATGCCTCCGGGCCTCCAGCCGTTGGCGAGTCTTCGAGCCTTACGGATGAGGACAGCAGCGATCGGCCAGGGGGGAAACTTTTGAAAAAGTTTCCCCCCTGGCCCCCCCTTCCAAACTTTTTGTGTGCCTTCGGCAAGGGCACGCGAGAGCTTTTATAGAGGGCTGTTCCCTAATAGGGTACAGCCCTCTTTTTATGCATTGTCTACATAGAATGTTGTAATTGTCCTAACCAGCAATAACCACTCTGCCACCCCGCGAAGCGGCGCTAAAAAGTTTGGGAAAAGGAGGGGATGGCCTGGGCCGGCAAGTTCGAGCCCGCCCACATCCATGCCTGCTGGCAGATGACTCTGGACGGCCAGCGCAAGGTCATGACCAGCCTGGAACCGGCCCTGGC